>JBEPWC010000066.1:0-8446 GCA_041642615.1 Sulfurimonas sp.
CCTCACCGTCATCCTCGGGCTTGACCCGTGGATCTTTACCTAACAAAATATCAATTCAGTATCTATTAATAGGTTAAATAGTATTATTATAACCTCAAATATTAAAACTTTGAAAGATATGTAGATATGACAAATATAATTTTGTGCGGTGGTAATGGCACCAGGCTTTGGCCTATAAGTAGGACTTTAATGCCTAAACAGTTTGTAAAATTATTTCTCACAGAGAATGGAGACAATAAGTCACTATTTCAGATGACAGTTCAGAGAAACTCAAAGGTATGTGACTCTCAGTTGATTGTATCAAATGCGGAGCAATACTTTTTAGCAAAAGATCAATTAGAAGAACTTGATAAGAGTAGCAACAAATATCTTCTAGAACCAGTAGGTAGAAACACAGCTCCTGCTATTGCTCTGGCTTGTTTAGCATTAGATAAAGAAGAGATAGTTCTTGTTACACCATCTGATCATATTATTAAAAATGAGCAAGCCTATCAAAAAGTTATGCAAAGAGCCAAAGAGTTAGCAAAAGAAGATGCTTTAGTTACTTTTGGTATAAAACCAGGTTTTGCCGAAACAGGTTTTGGTTATATAGAGGCAGTAAGTTTAGATAGTGTTGATGTAAAAGCTTTTCATGAGAAACCAGATTTTTCTACCGCAGAGAAGTATGTAAAAGCTGGGAACTATTACTGGAACAGTGGGATGTTTTGTTTTAAAGCAGGAGTGTTTTTAGATGAACTAAAGAGATACTCTCCTAAGACTTATGAAGCATGTAAAAAAGCGATAGACAACCTTGGACGTACGGCTTCAGCCGTACCTTGTGAGGGAGAAAAAGCTGATGAAAAGGTGCAGCTAAAGCAGCACGTCCAAAACTCTGGATGTACGGCTTCAGCCGTACCTAGTGAGGAACTTATAAGAATTAAACATGAAGAGATGCTAAAAATCCCAGAAGATAGTATAGACTACGCAGTGATGGAAAAATCAAGCAAAGTTAAAGTAGTACCATCAGATATTGATTGGTCAGATCTGGGAAGTTTTGATGCACTGTATGAAGAGTTGCCAAAAGATGAAAATGGTAACACCCTAAACAACAACCATGTATGTATAGATAGTAAAAATAACCTAATTTACGGAAATGAAAGAAAAATAGCTACAGTAGATGTAGAAGATTTAATAATAGTAGACACTGGTGATGCACTACTTGTTTCCAAAAAAGGAAGTTCCCAAAAAGTAAAACAAGCTGTAAAAGTGGTAAGAGAAACAACAGATTTACATAACATCCATCTAACAGCAAATCGCCCTTGGGGAACTTATACTGTCCTTGAAGATACAGTAGGATATAAAATCAAACGCATAGAAGTAAAACCGGGAAAACGACTTAGTCTTCAAAAACATTTCCATAGAAATGAACACTGGATTATAGTAAGTGGTACAGCTACTGTTACAGTAAGTGGAGAAAAAAGACTAGTCAGACCAAATGAGTCTACATATATAAAAATGGGTGAAGTGCATAGGCTGGAAAATGAAGGGAAAATCCCTGTTGTTCTCATAGAAGCACAAGTTGGAGAATACACAGGTGAAGATGATATAGTAAGAATACAAGATGATTTTCAAAGGTTGTAATTGAAGCATAATATTTTATTGGCATTTAGCTTTGCCAAAAGAGATTTTAAAGATAGATATTTTGGTACAGGATTAGGTCAGTTTTGGTATATAATCCATCCGCTGATAATGATCTTTATATACACGGTTATATTTTCTGATTTTATGAAGATGAAGCTTGATATTGTTGACAACTCTTATGCGTACAGTATTTATTTGGTACCTGCAATTTTATCATGGATTACGTTTAGTGGACTTATAAACAGACTTAGCAACTCTATTGAGCAAAAAGCAGGGTTGATAAAAAAGATAAATGTACCAATGTACACTTTTCAAATCAGCATTATAATTACAGAGTTCCTAGTGTTTTGTCTTTCAATACTACTTGGAGTCGCTTTTCTAGTTATAGTGGATCACCCTGTAACATTAACTTTTTTATGGTTGCTGCCAGTTATGATACTTCAAATATTATTTGCATTTGGTGTAGGTGTTATTATCTCTTTGTTCGCACCATTTATAAAAGATATTAAAGTTGCTGTTCCAATTATCATACAATTATGGTTTTGGATGACGCCTATTATCTACATGAAAGAGATGGTTATAGATAAATATCCTTCTCTTTTAACTTATAATCCTATGTTTTATTTTATGGAGACATATCACAACATTTTCTTATATGCAAAAGCTCCTGAAGTTAGCCATTTAATAATTTTGTTTGTAGTGACAAGTCTGGCTTTATTTGTAGCTGGCTATCTATACAAAAAAATGATTTCCACAATAAAAGATATAATTTAAACATTTAAAAGAATCAAGGAATAAAATGTTAGACAGAAAAGATGTTATTGGACTATATAATACTTTATTAAACAGAGAGCCAGAAAGTGAAGATGTAGTAGAAAATTATATAAAAATTCATGAAGATATATTTGAAGCTATGAAAGCTATACTACATTCAGAAGAGTACAAAAACAAAATACTTGATAGGGTTATGCCCTCAAAGTTAATTCCTAGTAAGGTAATTATATTTTCACATATACCTAAAACTGCCGGCACATACTTAAGAACAGGTTGGTTACTTTATAATGTAGTTAATTATTTTTGGACAGATGAAAAAAGAGAGCATCCAAAATTGCTAGATTTGGAAAAATCTAAAGATATAGCTTCAAGTTATGGTTTGATTGGAGGTCATAAGCCTATATCAGAACTTCTTAAAGTAGATACTATTCAACAGAGAATTATTGTATCTGTTCTAAGAGACCCAATAGAGAGAATAATATCTTTTTATAATCATGTAAAATATAACGATAAAACTCATCCTTTTCATAAAAAAGCAAAAGAGTCAACACTATATGAACTTTTAAGTGAAAAAAAAGATTTTTATAATACTGTTAATAATGAACAAATAAAGTATATTGTGACAAAGGATGTCGAAAGTTCTAGTCTTAAGGATGTTGATATAGTAATTATAGGTATGCAAAATAAAATTGATTTATTTATAAATAAAGTAAATCAAATATGCGAACTTAAACATAAAGATATTGTTAAAGACGTTGCGCAGTCTAATAGTGGAAAAAACAGTTATAAAAATGATATAACAAATGAACTAAACTATAATAAAGCATTAGAGATACTAAAGGAGATGACCAAAGATGAGTATAAATTCATCGATAATTTTGGTGATTTATCTGTTCTTGATAAAAAAGAGTACATAAGACTATGTAATAAGTATGCTGATTTAATATAGGATAAAAATGAGAAACAACAATAACAAACTAACCCACCTAAAACAATTAGAGGCTGAGTCTATCCACATAATGCGTGAAGTTGTAGCAGAGTTTCAAAATCCAGCTATGCTTTACTCAGTAGGAAAAGACAGCTCTGTAATGCTTCATTTACTGCAAAAAGCATTTTACCCAGCACCTCCGCCATTGCCACTTGTACACGTTGATACGAAGTGGAAATTTAAAGAGATGATCGAGTTTCGTGACCGTCGTGCTAAAGAGGTTGGTATGGAGCTTATAGTCTATTCTAATCCTGAGGGCTTAGAGATGGGTATAAACCCATTTAAACATGGCTCAGCAATGCATACAGATATTATGAAAACTCAAGGACTTAAGCAGATGCTAGATAAGTATAAGTTTGATGCTGTTTTTGGTGGAGCAAGACGTGATGAGGAAAAAAGCCGTGCAAAAGAGCGAATTTATTCGTTTCGTGATGAAAACCACCGCTGGGATCCTAAAAACCAAAGACCTGAACTTTGGAATATCTACAACGGTAGACATACTAAAGGTGAGAGCATAAGAGTATTTCCACTAAGTAACTGGACAGAGTTAGATATATGGCAATACATCTACCTAGAAAACATAGACATACCAGATCTATACTTTTCTAAAAAACGTCCAGTTGTAGAGTACATGGGTACAAAGATACTTGTAGATGATGATCGTATGCCTAAAGAATTAGCAGATACTGCAAAGATGGAAGATGTAAGGTTTCGTACACTTGGCTGCTACCCTCTTACAGGTGCAGTTAACTCTACAGCTTCAACACTTCCAGAGATCATCCAAGAGATGCTTGTATGTACAACAAGTGAGAGACAAGGAAGACTGATAGATAGTGATGGGGATGCAAGTATGGAGAAAAAGAAACAGGAGGGGTACTTCTAGTATTTTAGAGGTGCCCTTTATAAGGAATTAACAAAACCTAGTATAAAATATTTGCAGTAGTAGTGCAGTAAAGGAAGTGATATGAGTGTAGATGAGATCAAAAAATTAGATATAAAAGAAAGAATTATTCTTATGAATGAGATCTGGGATAGTTTAGAAGGTGAAGATCAAAGCATAAAGTCACCAGATTGGCATGAGAGTGTTTTAAAAGAGCGAATTAGTAAAATAAATAATAATGAAGTAAAGTACATATCACTCCAAGAGTTAAAAACTATATGAATATAAAAAATATAGTTGCTATAGAAGAAGTTGCAGATGATCTAAAACTAGCAGAACAGTTTTACGAAAAACAAAATAAAGGTTTAGGTGGATACTTCAAAGATAGCATAATTTCAGATATAGAATCTTTGTGGCTTTATGCTGGTATTCATATTAGGGTATTTGGACTATACAGGTTGCTCTCAAAAAGATTTCCATACGGAATTTATTATGAAATAAAAAAAGACACAGTTATAGTAGTTGCTGTTTTAGATCTGAGACAACATCCAAAAAACATTGAAAATTATATATCAAATCGAGGAAGCTAATGGCACATCAATCAGAACTTATAGCAGAAAATATTGAACAGTATTTAAAAGAACATGAAAACAAAGAGATCTGCCGCTTTATAACTTGTGGTAGTGTAGATGATGGTAAGAGTACACTAATAGGTCGTCTTCTTTATGACTCTAAAATGATATTTGAAGATCAGTTGGCTTCGATTGAAAAAGACTCTAAAAAAAGTGGAACAACTGGAGATAAAGTAGACTTGGCACTTCTAGTTGATGGTCTTGCAAGTGAGAGAGAACAGGGAATTACAATTGATGTAGCTTACAGGTTTTTCTCAACTGAAAAAAGAAAGTTTATTATCGCAGATACTCCAGGCCATGAACAATACACACGTAACATGGCAACTGGTGCTTCAACTGCTGATGTTGCGATCATACTTATAGATGCAAGACAAGGTGTTCTAACTCAAACTAAACGCCACTCTTATATAGCTTCACTACTTGGTATTAAAAATATTGTAGTAGCTATTAACAAAATGGATTTAGTAGATTTCAGCCAAGAAAGATACAATGAAATAGTACAACAATACAAGGACGAAGTTTTAGCTTATTTGAGTGTTCAGGGTTCAGAAAAAAGTGTTCAGGGTTCAGAGTTCAGGGTTCAGAAAAAAGAGGAACTGAACACTCATTACATCCCTATATCTGCACTTGATGGAGACAATATAGTAACCAACTCAAATAGATGCCCATGGTACAAAGGTAAACCCTTGATGGAGCTACTTGACACTATCCCTCTGAACACTGAAGACTTAGTACTGAACACTAACTTCCGTCTTCCAGTCCAGTATGTCTCCCGTCCACACTTAAACTTTAGAGGCTTTTGCGGAACAATAGCAAGTGGTGAGATAAATGTCGGTGATGAGATCACAGTACTACCTTCACGTAAAACAAGTAAAGTAAAAGAGATTGTAAACCCAACAGCAGTAAATAGGGTTCAGAATTCAGAGCTCAGGGTTCAGAAAAAAGGGGAGCTGAACTCTGAACACTGTCCCCTGAACACTATAAACAAAGCATATGCTCCTATGGCAACTACATTAACTCTTGAAGATGAGATAGATATAAGTCGTGGAGATATGATCGTAAAAAGCTCAGACATTCCAGATGTGTCAAACAAGTTTAGTGTAATGGTAGTTTGGATGAGTGAAGAGCCAATGAAGTTAAACTCAAACTACATCATAAAAAGAGCTACTTCTGTGATCAATGGTAGCTTTAAAACACTAGAGTATAAAAAAGATATAAATACATTTGATGAACTAGATGCAAACACACTAGAACTAAACGATATAGCAAAATGTACACTCTCACTAGATAGAAAAATAGCAGTAGACCCATACAACCAAAACAGATATACAGGAAGCTTTATAATAATAGACCGCTATACAAACAATACGCTTGGAGCTGGGATGATAGTTGATAGTCTTCAGAGTTCAGAGTTCAGCGATCAGAGAAGAGAGTACACACAAGCGGAAATTGAACTTAACAAATATATAAGAACTAACTTTCCAGAGTGGGAGTGTAAAGAGGTTTAGTATGGAAAATATAAACTTGAAAACATTACATCTGAGCACTGAACACTTAGCACTGAACACTAATAAAAAAACGGAGTTTTTTTATGTATAAAGACACAAACAAACGCTCAATTGTAAAGGGTATCAGCTGGAGAATAGCTGCAACAACCACAACGATCATTATAGTCTATGTTTTTTTTGGAAGACTTGACCTTGCAATAGCAGCAGGTCTACTAGAAACAGTACTAAAAGTAGGTTTGTACTGGGCACATGAGCGTGCATGGTTTAGGATCAAATGGGGAAGAAAAAAGATAGAACCATTTAACTTGTGGTTTACAGGTCTACCTTTAAGTGGAAAAACAACTATTGCAGATTCTGTTTATAAAGAACTAGAAAAACTAGATATACCACTAGAGAGAATAGACTCTAAAGACATTAGAGATGTTGTACCTGACATAGGTTTTAGTAGAGAAGATAGAAACAGACATATGCACCGTATAGGGCATCTTGTAAAAACACTACAAAAAAACTCAGTCTCTACAGTATGTTCGTTTGTCTCTCCATACACAGAGTCAAGAAAAGCGATCAGAGAGATGGTAAAAAATAACATAGTAGTATATGTTAAAGCAGAAGTAGAAACATGTAAGGCAAGAGACTACAAAGGTGTCTATGAAAAAGCTCTAAAAGGTGAACTTCAAAACTTCACAGGGGTAAATGACATATATGAAGAGCCACAACATGCAGAGATCGTAATAGATTCAGAGACTACAAGTGTAAAAGAAGCCACTGATAAAATAGTAAAATATATAAAGAAGAACTATATTAAGTGATGTTAGATTTTGGATGTTAAATGTTTGATGATAAAGATAATTTGATTTTAGATAAGAGTTATAAGTTTTCATTAATGATTATAGAATTATATAAATTTCTGAATGAAGAGAAAAGAGAGTATGTTTTATCAAAACAACTTTTAAGAAGTGGTACTTCTATCGGTGCTAATGTTAACGAAGCACAAGCAGCGATTAGTAAAAAAGATTTTATATCTAAAATGTCAATATCTAGTAAAGAAGCAAGAGAATCGAAATATTGGTTAATGCTCTTAAAAGATAGTGGCTATATAGATATAAATAAACAAAAAGTACAAAATTTGTTTAATGAAATAGATAGTTTAATCAAAATTTTAACCAGTATAGTTAAAACAGGACAACAAAATGAAAAATAATTCATCATCAAACATTCAAAATTCATCATCCAGTGATATAGTCTGGCATGATCACCATGTTTCAAAACAAGACAGAGCAAGGTTAAAAAACCAAAAGCCTTGTATACTTTGGTTTACAGGACTAAGCGGTAGTGGAAAGTCAACCATAGCAAATGCTGTTGAAACTAAACTCTCAGAGTTAAATAAACATACATACCTTCTAGATGGTGACAACATTCGTATGGGACTAAACAAAGGGTTAGGTTTTTCAGACGAAGATAGAGTTGAAAATATAAGGCGAATAGGGGAGGTCTCTAAACTGTTTGTAGATAGCGGGACAATAGTTTTAAGTGCATTTATTTCACCGTTTCAAAAAGATAGAGACTTAGTAAGAGATTTAGTAGAAAAAGATGAGTTTATAGAGGTTTTTGTAGATACACCTTTAGAGGTTTGTGAAAGTCGTGATCCTAAGGGTTTATACAAAAAAGCTAGAAGTGGAGAGATAAAATACTTTACAGGCATAGACTCTCCATATGAAGCACCAAAAAACCCAGAGATCCATCTACTTAATGACAAATTAGATCTAAATAAAAATGTTGATATAATAATAGACTATTTAAAAGAAAGAGGGTATATGGTTTCCTCGGATGTGCTGCTTTAGCTGCACCTGAAAGACTCAAACAAAGGTGAGGATAAGATCGGATGTGCTGCTTCAGCTGCACCTGAAAGACTCAAAACATCGGATGTGCTGCTTTAGCTGCACCTGAAAGAGTTAAATAAAGGTGAGGCTAAAGCCACACGTCCAGAAAAGAGATCGGATGTGCTGCTTCAGCTGCACCAAATAGCCAGATAAAAAAAGAGAGA
>JBEPWC010000067.1:0-8375 GCA_041642615.1 Sulfurimonas sp.
GATTTTGCAGGAAATGAAGTAATAGATATAAATACATTAAGAGATAAAAGAGCTAAAGAAAGAGCTTTATATATTGTGTCATTAGTTCAAGATACATCTTCTTTAGAAATGCAAGGTCTTGATAATGAAGATATAAATGAAATGCTACAAGATACTAAAATGCAATTACTCTACGGAGAGTATAAAGATAAATTATGGGCAAGTTAATAAAATAAATTATGAAAGATAAAACACAAGTAAAGGGTGCTACTTATAATGATGATATATCAGGTTTAAAACTTGATATTACAAAGCAGTATACTTTAAAAGATATATACAAATACGAAGCTAAGAACATACAAAAAGCAACTTTAAAATACATGTTGGATAAACCAAGTAAAAAAGTTGCTCCATTTAGTTTTGAATGGCTTTTAAAACTTCACTATGAAATGTTCGGAGATGTATGGGATTGGGCAGGTAAAATAAGACAGGTTGAACTTAGTATAGGTGTAAAAGCTTATTTAGTATCTACTGAATTAAAAATGCTTGTTGATGATTTGGCGTTTTGGGAAGAAAATAAAAGTTTTGATGTAATAGAGATAGCTTCAAGAATCCATCATAGAGCAGTACAGATACATCCATTTAAAAATGGTAATGGTAGATGGAGTAGAATGTTAGCAAATATATATCTTAAACAAAATGGTTTACAACCAACTAAATGGAATGAAGATTTGCTAGCAAAAGAAAATCCACATAGAGATGATTATATTGAAGCTCTAAAAGAAGCTGATAATGGAGATTATTCAAAGCTTATAGAGTTACAAAGTAATACGCTTGATAATATTTAACACTATTATAAAAATGGAAAAATTTGAATTATAGGATAGCTGTCATTTTCTCTAACTTTAGGTCCGCAAAAAGTCCGCATAATATGAAAAAAATGGACTAAATACGATGAAATTTGATAATAGTGTAACATTAGAAAAGCCCTAAAATAAAGGGCTTGGAGAGATTTAGTGAAATCTGATTAAATTAGCTTATTGTATAACAAACTCAGTAAAGTAGATACCCTGGACAGTACCATCTGAAACTATAGCATTTAGAGTGTCCATAATCTGATCAGATACTTTTTGCTTACCCTTTTTAGAAGAGATCTCTTCAAGAGTTTTAGATGTTAAAATTCTAATGATCCTGTCCCTAACTACAGGGGCTTTTGCATCTAGCTCAATACTTAACTCTTCCCCGCTTAACTCTAATGAAATTGTGGCTTTTAAGTATCTTCTACCAGCATCACTTTTAAGGTTAACTGTAAAAGTATCAAGCGGATACAAAAGTCCAATCTCACTAAGCCTTCTATCTTGTTCAGAAACTGGTGAGCGTCTAGTAGTTCTTTGTGAACTTATTGGTTGACCTTGTGTTTGGTAGGTTGATTGTTGAGCGGATTGTTCATCACTTGAACTCATCAAAACAACAGCTAAAATAGCACCGATAACAATTATTAAAACTAGAACTGCTATAATTATTATCATAAGCATATTGCTAGATTTTTTTTGCCCTTGTTCCTCTTGTCCTTCTTTAGTTTCTTCTTCAGCCATAACTGTCCTTTGTTATATTTATATGTTTTCTTGTAGTAAACTCTTTAGTGGTAAAAATTCATACGTTTGAGCGTTATAATACTCTATCTTACCAGTCGAAATATCGTAACACCACCCATGTATAGATAAACTACCACTCTCAAATCGCTCTTTTACAATAGGGTATGTCAATATGTTTTCTATCTGATTTACTATCGACAATTTTTCCGTTAGTCTTAATAGTTCTTCTTTGTTGGCATCCGCACCAAGGCTTAAAATTGCCGATTGTTTAGCACTTTTTCCAAGTTCTAGCCATTTTTTAGTATGAACAAGTGATGGATCTATTATATCTTCATACAAAGATGCACACGCTCCACAGTGTGTATGACCACATATGATGATCTCTTTGACTTTTAAAACACTTACAGCATACTCTATGCCTGAAGCTGTTGCATGAAAATCTTCATCTGGCTTATAGGGTGGCACAAAGTTACCAACATTTCTGATCACAAACAGATCCCCCGGCTCACTTTGAACCATCATATCTGGAATAACCCTAGAGTCAGAACAGCCTATAAAAAGTGCTTTTGGAGATTGACCGCTTTTTACTAACTCAAGCAAAGACTCTTGGTTTTTCTTAAAGTATGAGCGAAAAAGTTTGTTGCCTTTGGCGTATTCCTCTAGATTAATCACAGCTAGTAATGTTTAACTCTTTCATGATCTGCTCAAAGATCTCACCAGACTCACGATCCAGATCATCGTGATACTCAATAACTACAACTTCTCTACCATTTGAAATATTACAAGTATATGTTTCAGGTTTAATATCGTACTTAGAAGTGATCTTATCTATTGTTGAACAAACAAGTTGCCCCTCTTCTTTACCCTCATACGCAATAGATAACTTTGAAAATCTCTCTTCGCTTCTGTGTTCTGCATCAATCATTTAAAACCCTTATAAAAATTTAGTGATTATAACATTTTTAAAGGTTAAAATTTAGTAAATCTTTATTTAATTTAGTACCATTCTAAGAGTTTTGTTACTTCATCTACCACAAAAGTTTTCATATTTGTTTTCTCTAAAGGTTTTTTAGAAAGTAATACTTTATTTATGTTTTGCATTTGAGCTTCTTTTAGTCTTGCATCAAGTCCATAAACCTCTCTTACGTCACCTACTAGTGAGACTTCGCCTAAAAATATGGTCTCTTTAGATATAGCTCTATCTCTAAAGCTGGAGATGATAGCAGCAAGTATGGCAAGATCGGCTGATGTCTCAGCTATCTTTATCCCACCGGTTATGTTTATGTAAACATCATAACCTGAGAGTGGGATCTCTAGTTTTCTCTCTAAAAGTGCTAAAAGCATATTTAGACGGTTGTTATCAAACCCTGTGGCTTGACGTTTTGAGTTTGGTGTATGGCTCTCACTTACTAGTGCTTGAACCTCTAAGATGATTGGGCGACTACCTTGCATAACAACTGTTAGTGCAGATCCGGCTTGGTTTGAGTCACGGTTAAAAAACCTTGAGGCTATGTTTGTAGCTGATATTAGACCCTCATTTCTCATCTCAAATACACCTATCTCACTTGTTGGACCAAAACGGTTTTTGAAACCACGCAGTATCCTAAGTTCTTGTGACGAGTCACCCTCAAAATAAAGCACCGTATCTACCATATGTTCTAACACCCTTGGACCTGCTATTGAGCCCTCTTTTGTAATGTGACCGATTATAAAGATCGCTAGGTCTTTATCTTTTGCTATTCGCATAAGCTCAAATGTGATCTGTCTAACCTGTGTAACAGAGCCCGGTGCTGATGTGATCGCCTCAGAGTAGAGTGTTTGGATCGAGTCTATGATCAAAAAATCATATTTGTGATGTTCAAGCTCTGCTAAGACCTGTTCTAGTCTGATCTCACTTAAAAGGTATAGATTGTCATGGTTTGCTTTGAGGCGATTTGCACGCAGTTTGATCTGGCTGCTTGACTCTTCTCCACTTACATAAAGCACATCCTTACCAGCTGAAGAGATTAGTCCACCAACCTTTAAAAGCAGTGTAGATTTACCAACACCCGGGCTACCTCCTATGAGTGTGAGTGAGCCTGGGACAACCCCACCACCAAGTACGGTGTCAAGCTCTGGATCGTTTGATGAAAACCTGTAGATCTCCTCTTCAACAACTTTGTTTATAGAGACAGCTTTTGAGCTTTGGCTTGAGATATCTTTAGTTTTTTTTACAACCTCTTGTTGGTGCTCATTTAACTCAACAAAAGAGTCCCATGCTCCACAGTTTGTACATTTTCCCATCCATTTTGGAGTGGTCAAGCCACAATGTTGACACTCAAAGAGTATTTTTTTCTTAGCCATCATATTCCCTTAATTTTATTGCATAAAATGAAGGGGACCCCTTCTATTTTATATAATAACGCAAATGGAAGTAATTCCATTAGCTACGCTAACGCTGTGTTTCACCCCTCAAGGGGGTACCAAGGTCTTCAGCAGAAAGCTCATCGCACTAGTGCGATTTAATAAAAACTTGAGAAATTATACTCTTTAAAACTATTTACTTTTAAAAATATGTCATTTTGCAATATTTACTATCGTAGATGTTATAATCACACAATTATTTTAGGAGTAGAGATGAATACCTTAAGTGTGTCGACATTAAATGAACAGATAAAAAGCCTACTTGAGACAAGCTTTACCCGTGTGCTTGTTGAGGGTGAGCTCTCTCGCATAACTTTTCATAACTCTGGACATATATATTTCACACTAAAAGACTCTACATCTGCGATCTCAGCTGTTATGTTTAGAGGAAATGCCTCAAGATTAAAGTTTCAGTTAGAGGAGGGGATGAAGGTTGTTTTAGATGGTGCTATTAGTGTTTATACACCGCGTGGAAGCTACCAAGTGAACTGTTTTAACATAGAACCGGCAGGTCAGGGTGCTTTGGCATTAGCGTATGAGCAGTTAAAACAAAAGCTTCACGACAAAGGTTACTTTAATCCAGAGATCAAAAAACAACTTCCAAAGTTTCCAAAAAAGATAGCCTTGATCACGTCTGCAACAGGTGCAGCTTTGCAAGATATGTTAAGAGTAGCTAACCATAGATATCGCGACATAGAAGTAGATGTTTACGATGTACTAGTTCAAGGACAGAACGCTGCAAACTCGATCGCCAACGCTCTAGATACAGCTAGCCAAAAAGACTATGACATCTTAGTTGTTGGTCGTGGCGGTGGAAGTATGGAGGATCTGTGGGCGTTTAATGAAGAGGTTGTCGCAGATGCTATCTTTAGATCACAACTACCAGTTGTAAGTGCAGTTGGACATGAGATAGATACAGTTATTAGTGACTTTGTAGCAGATCTTAGAGCCCCTACACCTAGTGCAGCGATGCAGATGATACTACCAGATGAAAATGAGCTTTTTCAGTATTTAGATAGTATTTCAAATCAGTTTACTCAAACTTTAGAGCAAAAGATACACAACAAATCTCAAGAGTTAAACCACCTTCGTCAGGCGTATAAACAAAACTCCATAGAAAACAAGTTAACTCAAAAACTTGAAGAGATCAAAGGTCTAAGATCAAACTTTTATCAGGCGATATCTTTTAAAGTTGAATCACACAAAAGAGATCTGCATCAGATCTTAAGTCAGTTTCCAAACGCCATAAACTCTATTTTAAATACAAAACAAAGTGCGTTAAACAACGCTTTAAAAAATCTAGAATCAAACAACCCAAAATACAAATCAAAAAAAGGTTTTGCTCAACTAGCACAAGATAAAAAAGTGATCGATATAGATGAGTTAAACAAAGGTGATGAGTTTGAACTTATGAACGATAAAGTAGTTATAAACGCAAAGGTTTTGCAAAAAAACAATATAAAGGATTAGAGTAGATATGGCAATATACGCTTTGCAGTCACCAGCTGGTGGCTTTTTAGATGAAGATCTAGAACATTTTAATAAAAAGTTTGATGACTGGTGTGTACAGTTTGATACTTTAGAAGATGCTACACTTTTAGCTTCAACCCTAGAGAATAGAAACAGTGTAGATGTGGTTGAGATCACACCGCTAAGTTACCCGCAGTATTTTTTTCCAACTCTCACTGGTGAGATCCACGCAACAAGGCAGGTTGGCGATAAGATACTTTGTATATTAGAACCTTTTATGAGCTCAAGCTACAGACTAGCTGTATGTGATCTAAACACTAAAAAGGTTAGGATCACACCAACTAGATACAAAAGTGTCTTAAGTGTAGAGGGTGCTTTTGCTAGTTATTCGGAGTAAACTGTTATTTATTCCATATATAGGCTGACTTATAAACATACTTGAATTTCAAAAATATGGCTTTAATATTGTTTATTTTATATTGTATATAAGATTTCTTAGATACAATCCCAAAATTTTTTATGAAAGTGGTTAAAATGATGAAAAAAAAAGCTATATTTAGTTTAGTAGGAGTATTACTAAGTTTAACATCTCTGTATGCAGTGGATGATAATCTAGTCATAAATGGAGACATAAGGACATCTGTTGATAGTTTACAATATGAGATGGCAAATGGAAACAAAGTTAAGAATAACTCATTGTTAAATAATAGATTATGGTTAGATATAGATTATTCCCCAGATGAAAAGAGTAATTTCCATTTAAAACTTTCATATAATAAAGCTTTTGGACAAGTAAATTTACAACAAAATGGAAATTTTGATACATTTGACTGGTATGCAAATGAAAAGAATACAGACTCTAAAGTAAGAATCAAAGAGGCATACTGGAACTACATTGACAGTAATTTCTTAGGAACAGGTCTCCATTGGAAGTTTGGAATAGGTAGAAGGCCATCAACAAATGGCTCTTTAATTGCTCTAAGAGAGGATGATAAACCAACTTCACCTATTTCTCATATTTCAAATGCGGAGTTTGATGGTGGTAGTATATCAATATATTTAGAAAAACTTACCAAACTTTCAGGTTCAGCAGTTAAGTTTGCTTCAGGAAGGGGTAGTACAACAATTAACCCTTCAATCTCAAGTACTCCAAATAGTTCAGAAAATACAAGCAATATTAATATTTTTAATGTAAATATTATTTACTATAATGATGACAACCTCCGTATAGAATCACAGTCTGTATATGCTACAAATCTTATTGATATTAAAAATGCTGGCTATGATAACTTAGGAAATTTTAATTTTAATAATTATGATACTACTTTTGAGGTAGCTGGTGATATTTTACTAAATGCTTTTATGGCGTCATATAAGTTTGACAATTTGAATGACTTAATGATCTTTGGATCTTACGCTATAAGCAAAACTAATCCTGATAATAGCAAGTCAATGCTTGGAAGTTCTGATGATAAAACAGGAACAAGTTACTGGATTGGGCTTCAACAAAGTGTTCCTATGATCGAAAGTGCAAAATATGGGATAGAGTTCAACCGTGGAAGCAAATATTTTAGACCTTTTACATATGCTGAGGATACTGTAGTAGGTTCAAAAATTGCAACTAGAGGGAAAGCATACGAAGCTTACTATACTCAACAATTAAATAAAGAGATCTCTTTTCAGATCAGATACACTTACTTAGAATATGAATATACTGGAAGTAATGGTTTCTTTGGATCTCAAACAGGTATGCCAATGAAAATAAGTAGTATACCAAATAGTGATCTAGCTAATGATATGGTTAATATAGCACAAGATACAAGACTTTATATCAGGTATAGGTTTTAATAACTACTGTATTAAACTATCTAATTGTCAACTCTGGAAAATAAGTGTGTATAGAAGCAGAGGTCTGAGCTGTAAGTTTTTTCATAAACTTGTCAAACTTGTCCTCTTTACTCCATTCTGGAACCGTAACACCGCTTAGTGCTTCTACTTTTTTCATAGCATCATATCTTACACCAACTGAGTCTATGAGACCAACCTCTTTTGCTTGAGCGGCGGTAAATATATGTGCATCTGCATAAACATCTCTTTTTTCATACTCCAAGCCCCTTGCATCAGCTACATTTTTGGTAAACATATCGTAAGTTCCATGGATCACTTTTTCAAGCTCTTTTACTTCGTAGTCTTTCCACTCACGATCACCAGTTCCAACCTTTTTGTATTTACCAGCTTGGATAGTTTGTGTTTTTATACCTATCTTGTCCATTAATTCGCTTACATTAGCACCTTGCATGATCACACCAATGCTTCCAACCATACTTCCTGGATTTACCACGATCTCATCTGCCCAGATACTTGCGTAGTAACTTCCACTAGCGATTGTCCCACTTGCGTACACAACAACAGGTTTTACCTCTTTTAAGCGTTTTATTGCATATGCTATCTCGATCGATGGAGCAACTGCACCACCCGGTGAGTTTACATCTAAAAGTATACCTTTTATTTTGCTGTCATCTCTTGCTTTTTGGATCTTTTGTACAACCTCTGTTGCATCAAATATTGGACCGACTAGTTTTATCTGTTGTAGGTTCACAGGATTTAAATTTGATTCTTTTGAGGGTGCAAAGATTAAAAATAAGATTAGTACAAAAACCATCGCTTTAAAATGGTTTTGAATGTACTTTAGAGTCGCACCTATTGGGTAAAATAATTTCTTTATAAAGTTTATCATATCTTTTCCTAGTTTTTTGAAAAAAATTATAGCTAAACTTTATTAAGTGTTGTAAAAGTTAGTGTGCTGAACAAGGACTCAGTCCAGTTTTAAAAAACATAGCTGTAACTGTATCCATAGTTTGTATGTGGTGAGTTAGCCACTCTGGTAGCTGATCTCTTAAATATAGCTTAAGAGGTTCTATTTCTTTA
>JBEPWC010000068.1:0-5332 GCA_041642615.1 Sulfurimonas sp.
GATCTAGTGGTAAAGTTCACCGTAAAGTACATGGGAGTCAGCAGCATAGCTGATCATTGTGGATCCGTCGGTTGAGGCCGACCTGGTTATCAGATAATTGGTGCATGCAAAAGTACCTGCCGTGAAAAGCAGGCCAATCATCAATGCAAGAATTCTTTTTTTCATTTGTTCTCCTTGTTTTTGAATGTGTCTAATGTCTTTTTAAACGAGGCGTAAAGATAATATATTTTGAATTCTGTCGCTTTTATCGCCGGGCTTTAAAACGGCAAAATAGACACCAAACTTGGCACTGGAGCCGGAGTGGGGCTGTACGTTGGCATGGTCTGCCTTGAATAATTCTTTCATCCGGTCACGGGCCAGGTTTTCCGCTACGTCGATTTCTTCGCAACCACCATAATAACGGTGGGCAGGATAACCTTCAGCATATTTGTTGGTCAACTGGCTGCCCATGGCCTCCATGACGGCTTCTGAAACAAAGTTTTCTGATGCAATTAATTCGATTTTATTTCGCTGACGTGCTGTTTCCCTCTCAATTACTTCATAAATAGCCGGGTCCTGCTTTTTTAAAGAGTCAAAATTCACATAATCCTCCCCTTTCAAATTATCCTCTAGTACCAGCATAAACCAGTACTTGAAGGATGTAAAGCCCAAATATTTGCACTTATTTTTCCGTGGTTCAGCAACTGTTGCTACCACAGACTGTTACTCATTATAAATACCCTTCTCACATCATTTTAATAATTTTATAAGTGCAAATATATTTGCTCATAATCGTAAGGTATGACATAATTATGTTTTATTCTCTAAACAAACAACGTAATCAAAGGCTCTTTTTCACAATATATTACTTTACAACGAATTTACTTGCTTTTAGTGACTGCAGACTCTATACTTCTCTAAGACAACTGGAATTGGTGAACCACTTAAAAATAAACAGGCTGTTGATTAAAATGTTGTAGAGATAAAGGATGGATGACATGAAGAATGAATCGAAATCAATTATGGTAATGGCTTTATACTTGATATGAAAGTTATTGATAATGATAGTATTGTTTTAAGCAAAAAATATAAAATAGATGATCTCAAAAAGTATATGTTTGTAGCTCATACAATTGCATACGACATAAACAACTTTATGGGTCAGCCATCTATTGAGTGGATAAAGAAAAAAGTAATCTTTTCTCGCATAGTTGGACCAAAAAGAAGCGAATTAGTAATAGCAGACTACACGCTATCTTATCAGCACATAGTAGTTAAGGGTGGTTTTAATATTTTCCCAAAATGGGCATCACATGACCAAAATGGCTTTTACTACACATCTATGAATGAACGTGAACCAACTTTAAAATATGTGGATACACGTACAGGTAGCGTAAAAAATATCATCTCATCTGAAGGTATGATGATATGTTCTGATGTTAATGCAGATGGATCCAAACTGCTTTTGACTATGGCACCTGATTCTCAACCAGATATATATATGTATGATACTGCAACAAACATATACTCTAAACTTACTCAATACAAGGGGATAGATGTAGGAGCTCAGTTTATGGGTGAAGATAAAATTGCTTTTGTTTCAAATAGGCTTGGCTACCCAAATATTTTTTCAAAAAACTTAAAGACTGGTTACATAGAGCAGATGGTATATTATGGACGTAATAACTCAGCGTGTAGTGCTAACGGTGAGTATGTGATCTATAAGGCTCGTGAGAGTTCTAATGCATTTTCAAGAAATACCTTTAATCTACACATTATATCTACTAAAACAGATTTTATTAGAAGATTAACTGCTAGTGGTGTAAATGAATTTCCAAGGTTTTCAAAAGATGCTGATGCGGTACTTTTTATAAAAAACTATAAGAACCAAAGTTCAATAGGTATAATTAGGCTAAATCACAACAAAAACTATCTGTTTCCTTTAAAATATGGGAAGCTACAATCAATGGATTGGTAAAATAATCTATTATTAATATTATTTTGATACAATCATAACAACAAAAAATCATTAAAGGTAAAAAGATGAAAAAATCAATCTTTGCTGGTGCAGTATTAGCACTTGTATTAAGTGGATGTAGTGGTTCTGGTGATCCTCAGGTAGATGAAACTAAAAATGCAGAGGCTCCTCAGCAAGTTGAGTCTGTAAAAACTGAGACAGTAGCAACTGAAGATGCTAATGTTGAGGGAATGACTGGTGAGAGTGTTTCAGATTCTAATGAGATGAGTATCTCTGGTTTAGAGAATGAATTAGAGTCAGTATACTTTGCATTTGACAAGTTTAACATAGATACTGAAGCTCAAAACAGTATTTCAAAAAATGCATCAACTACTAAAAACGAAGCAAGTGCTTATACAATAAAACTAGAGGGCAACTGTGATGAGTGGGGTAGTGATGAATATAACTTCGCACTTGGTCTTAAGCGTGCAGATGCTGTAAAAAAAGCATTAGTTGCTGAGGGTGTTGATGCTAATCGTATAACTATGGTAAGCTATGGTGAATCAAACCCAGTATGTAATGATAAAACAAAAGAGTGTTGGTCTAAAAACCGTCGTGTAGATCATAAACTACTTCCATAATTGCTTCAAGTTAGTAGATGAAAGATAGATTATTAGTAAGATCTTTAATTCTTTTTTTACTTACTATGGTTCTAAATGCAGATGAACCATCTGCGTTTGGAGCTGGAGACTTAAGCAGTCCCTCCCCTTATGGCTTAACTGAAGAAGAAAAGCTTCTTTTAGAAAATAAAAAGTATCTCAAAAAAGTAACTGTAAAAAGTAACAATCAGTCAAATGAACTTCAGTCAATTCGAGATAGAATCGATGGTCTTCAGTCTATAATTGAAACTTTAAGTAGAAAATCTCATAACAATAAAGTAAAACTTAAAGAGATTATCAGACTTAGTGAAGAGGAACAAAACAGTTCTAAAGAGTTTGAAAGTCGTTTACTAGATATAACTTCTCAAAATGACAAAGAGATAAAAAAGCTAAAGTTGATTATAAATGAGCTTAGTAGTGTAATTGATAGCATTAACAAAAGTTATGTTACAAAAGATGAGTTTAATTCATTAGTAGATGAGCTTAATAGCTTTAAAGAACTAGTTTCAAAAGAGTTAAAAGACTCTAAAAAAAAAGATGACTCAAAAAGCTTTAAGTCAAAAAGTAATGCTCAAATAGCAAAAGAGGCTAGAGAGAACTACGATAGCAAGCGTTACACAAAAGCAATTGAGATGTATAGTTATCTTATTGATAAGCATTATAAACCAGCACGTGCACACTATATGATTGGTGAGATGTATTACTATAGAAAGAACTATGGTGAAGCGATAGCATACTTTAAAAAAAGTGCAAAGCTTTATTCTGATGCTTCGTATATGCCAACGTTGATGTACCATACTGCGTATGCTATGAAATACACTGGTGATAACAAAAATGCAAAAACATTTTTTAGAGCTTTAATACAAAAGTATCCAAATTCAAAGTATGTCTCAGGGGCTAAAAAGCAACTTGAGTTAATCAAGTAGTAAGATTAAGATGTTAAAATCGCAAAAATAAAATAAGGAAAAATAAAATGGCAATAGAAGAAAATCAAGTTGTGTCAATAGAGTATGAAGTGCGTGATGGAGATAAGCTAGTAGATGGTAATATTGGTGGTGAGCCATTAGTGTTTATGTTTGGAAAAGGGCAGATAATTCCAGGACTAGAGGCTGGGATAAAAGATATGTCTATTGGCGATAAAAGTGATGTACTTGTAAAAGCAGCTGATGCTTATGGTGAGTACAATACAGATGCTAAGCAAGAGGTTCCAAAAGATCAGTTTGCAGGGATCGACCTAGAGGTTGGCATGACTCTATATGGTCAAGGTGAAGATGGTGGAACTGTACAAGTAGTGGTAAATGAGATTGGACAAGATAGTGTAATAATTGATTTTAATCATCCACTTGCAGGAAAAGATCTTATGTTTAGTGTTGGTATAAACAACATCCGTGAAGCTACAGCCGAAGAGGCTATGACAGGAATACCAGCTGAGAATAAGCAGCCTGATGATGGTTGTTGTGGTACTGGTGGCGGCTCTGGTTGTGGATGCCACTAATTTTGTAACTGCTTGTGCATCTAGTGCACAAGCATATAAAACAGCAACACTTCTTAAAACACTAAATGTAAACGCTCTGATCAGCGGTGAAGTTGGTGTTGGAAAAAAAACATTAGCTAAATACATTTTAAAAGATGCACCAATAGTTGATGGTAAGAATTATGATGATCTTTTATCTACATTAGAGAGTACTAATGAGGTCATAATAACTAACCTAGAAAATGTACCCAATATAAAAATAGTTTTAGATAAAATTGTAAAAAATTCTATAAGACTTGTAGCTACTGCTAAAAGCTCTTTTTATAATGAGTATATTGATGAAGTTTGTAGTGTAAAATTTGATATACCACCACTTAGTCAAAGACCTGAAGATGTTAAAGAGTTGATGAAGATCTATGCCAAAGAAGCAGCTACACTATTTAATACATCTAACAATATTAACTTTGAAAACTTCGATCCAGACCTCTCTACTAATTCAAACTCACTTAAACGACAGATTATCATAACTTCGCTATTTGCGGATGTTAGTGAAGAAGAGTTGATGGATATAATGCGTAATTATTTGTCTGATAAATTAGGTTCAAATAATGACTATAGAAAATTTTTGCATCTATATGAAGTTCCACTAATACAAGCGGGTTTAAAAAAGTTTAAGTCTCAGTTACAGTTAGCTGATAGGCTTGGACTAAATAGAAATACACTTAGAAAAAAAATATCAGATCATAAAGACCTCTTATAGTAGAGAATATATTTAACAAAAGGATTATAATGAAAAAAATAGCTATGATATTTGCAGGACAAGGTTCTCAAGCAGTTGGGATGGGAAAAGATTTTTACGAAAACTCTGAAGTAGCACGTCAGATGTTTCAAAAAGCTGGTGAGAGAATAGGGGTTAATTTTAAAGAGTTGATGTTTGAAGATAATGAAAAACTTTCACAAACTGCATATACTCAGCCTGCAATTTTACTTGTTCAAATGATTGCATATAAACTCTTTAAAGATGCTTGTCCAGATCTTAAAGCTGAGTTATATTTGGGTCACTCATTAGGTGAGTTTTCAGCTTTATGTGCTAGTGGTGCGATTGACTATGTTGATGCAGTAGAGCTTGTGCATAAGCGTGGTGCATTTATGCAAGAAGCCTGTGAGAGTATAGAAGCTGGGATGATGGCTATAGTTGGTCTTGATGATGAGAGTGTTGAGAAAATATGTTTAGATGCACAAGCAGAGGGTAAAAAAGTTTGG
>JBEPWC010000068.1:5342-8336 GCA_041642615.1 Sulfurimonas sp.
CCAGCAAACTATAACCAAGATGGTCAGCTAGTTGTAGCTGGCATGAAAGCCGACTTAGCATCATTAGAAGAGACTTTTAAAGAAGCTGGTGCTAAAAGAGCACTACTTTTAAATATGTCTGTTGCTTCTCACTGTGATCTATTATCTTCAGCTCAGGAGCCTTTAGCTGATCTTATGTCAAATATGGTAAGTGATAGTTTTGATGCACCGATCGTTTCAAATGTTACAACTGAGAAATACTCATCAAAAGATGAAGCAGTATCACTACTAAAGGATCAGCTAATTAAACCTGTTAAATATAAGCAATCAATCCAAGCAATTGCAGATGATGTAGATATGGCTATAGAGTTTGGTCAAGGTGTTGTTTTAAAAGGGCTTAACCGTAGAATTGCAAAAGATATGAAAACACTAAACATATCTGACATGGCTTCTCTTGAAAAAGTAAAAGAGGAAGTTTGTAGCTAAATGAGAGTTACTTTAGCTCAGACATCACCAAAATTAAACAGAACTAACCTTGGTGATATTATCTCTATTGTAGAGGTAAATAAAAACTCAAGTGATGTTATAGTTTTTCCAGAACTTGCATTAAATGGATATCTTTTACAAGATAAACTTTATGAAGATGCTTGGGATATAGATGAGCTAAATGTTTTAAAGGACCTAAGCAAAGATGTTGATGTAGTAGTAGGTGCAGCTATGAGAGATAGAGATCTCTTTAGAAATGCAGGACTCTATTTTTCAAAAGGTGAACTACTCTCACAGCACAACAAAGTTCATCTACCAAACTATGGGATGTTTGAAGAGGCTAGGTACTTTGAAGCCGGCGAAGTATTTGAGAGTTTTGTTTCGCAGTTTGGAAAAACTTCGATGATAGTTTGTGAAGATATGTGGCATGAAAATGTACATATAGATTTGATAAAAGAGAATCCCGATTATGTAATAGTTTTAGTAGCTTCACCAGCACGTGGCTTTAATGATCATGGTTTAGATATTTCAGATAAATGGTACAGTATTTTAAAAAAAGTCTCGTGTGAGTGTAGTGCCAATGTTGTGTTTGTAAACCGTGTTGGATTTGAAGATGGACTTGGTTTTTGGGGTGGATCTTGCATAGTTGACAGTGATGGCAACATAGTAAATAAGTTAGAGTTTTTTAAACAAGATATTAAAACTTTTAATATATAGGAAAGAGTATGAAAAAAATAGCAATTATGGGAGCGATGCCTGAAGAGGTAGCTCCAATTTTAGAAAAGTTAGGAGCATATAAAACAACTGAGTATGCTGGAAACAAATATTACGAAGCATCATATAAAGGTGTTGATATAGTAGTGGCATACTCAAAGATAGGAAAGGTTTTTTCTACACTTACTGCTACTACAATGATCGAGCATTTTGGATGCACTATGCTTTTGTTTTCTGGTGTAGCAGGTGCTGTGTCATCTGATCTTAGAGTTGGTGATCTTGTAGTTGCTACTAAACTCTCTCAACACGACCTAGATATTACAGCTTTTGGTCATCCATATGGGTTTGTACCTGAGGGTGCTGTATTTATTCAAGCAGATGAAGATATGATAGAGTTATCTAAAAAAGTAGCCTCCAGTATGGGCAAGAGTGTAAAAGAGGGGATCATAGCTACAGGTGATCAGTTTGTTGCAAATGAAGAGCGTAAAAACTGGATACAAGAGACTTTTGATGCAAGTGCTTTGGAGATGGAGGGTGGCTCTGTAGCTGTTGTGTGTGATGCACTTAATGTACCATTTTTTATACTTAGATCAATTAGTGATGCTGCTGATATGGATGCAAGCTTTAGTTTTGATGAGTTTTTAGAATCAAGTGCCATAATCTCTGCTGAGTTTGTTATGAACATGGTAGATCAACTTATAGAAAATTAAAGAGTCAAAATGAGTAAATCAATAGTACCTTCAAAAAAGATAATGTCAAAACTTGGCAAAACTAATGCTGAATTTGAGCTTATAGAAGAGGGTGATAAAATACTAGTGGGACTAAGTGGCGGAAAAGACTCGCTTACTATGATCCACGCAATGAAAGAGCAACAACGCCGTGCCCCTTTTAAGTTTGAGTTTATTGCTGTGACCATATCGTACGGTATGGGGGAAGATTACAGTGAGTTAGCTGATCACTGTATGGAGTACGATATACCTTTTGAAGTAATTGAGACTCAAACGTACGAGTTAGCAAAAGATAAGATACGCAAAAATTCATCTTTTTGTAGCTTCTTCTCGCGAATGAGAAGGGGTTATCTATATACCGCTGCGTTAGATAGAGAGTGCAATAAAGTTGCACTAGGACATCACATGGATGATGCGTGCGAGAGCTTTTTTATGAACTTTATATACAATGGTCAGATGAGAAGTTTAGCACCAAAATATAAGGCTGAAAATGGTCTTATAGTGATTCGTCCACTTATACAGATGCGTGAGCGTCAACTTCGTGCATTTGTAGAAGACAATGAGCTAAATGCGATTGGTGATGAAGCTTGTCCGGCTATGAGATTTGATGTAAAGATGCCACATGCTAGAGCTACAACCAAAGATATGTTGGCAAATATGGAAAAAGCTCACCCTGGACTTTTTACATCTTTAAATGCAGCATTTAAAAATATCTCTTATGAGAGTTTTTTCGATAAGGAAAAATTCTCTATCTAGCTTTTGTATATTTAGAGACAATATCTTCTTCGGAACGTTGAATCTGTTCATGTTTGGAGTTTAGAGTTTCATCCTTTAGGTTTTGCAAAAACTCTAATATGTTTTGTTGGTAAGATAAAAGGTCCTGATCTTTAGTAAGATCTAGCATAGGTTTTAAAGCATCAATATCTATTTTTTTGGCATAACGCGGAATAAACTTTAGATCTTTTTGAATATTTGCTATTAGGGTGTCTATATCTAAACCGTTGTTATCATGGACCTTTTTAACTAGCTCTTTTGTAGTAACACTTAAGAGTTCTGCCCTATGTTGATCGTTGTAAAGATCAATCCC
>JBEPWC010000069.1:0-8292 GCA_041642615.1 Sulfurimonas sp.
AAAACTTTCATATCCTATAAACTATTTAGGATATGTCCCCATATCAGGATGGGATGGGATTCTTAAAAAAGTAAACTGTTCCATCTTCGTTGGAAGTTTTATGGGGTTTACATTTCCGCTGTGAACTTCATCCCAGTTTTTTCCATTTTGAGCTTTTAACTGTTTGAGCTTTAAGTAGACTCTGCTATCACGCTCATAAGTAGAGCCTATTTCGTTATCTACATACTCTATTTTAGAGCCAAGTGGCATATGCACCTCAAGTTCATCACCTGGGAGTGTTTTATACTTACATAAGAAGTGCTCACCATCCTCTGTAACTTGCCCGCTTACTTGATGAGTTCCAAGTTGCATAGTAAAGTCCAAACTTTGTGTATCATGTTTTTCAAATGGACGAGATACTAGGTACGCATCTGTATAACCACGGTTTTGGAGTGAGTTTAGTTCATACTGGTACTTCTGATCATCTAACTTGTCTTCGTAATAATCATCTATAGCCATGCGGTAAGCTTTAGCAGTTGTAGCTGCATAGTAAGCTGTTTTTGTACGCCCCTCAATCTTTAGTGAATCAACAACACCGCTATCTAAAATCTCTTTTATATGTGAAGCTAGATTTAGATCTTTTGAGTTCATTATGTAAGTTCCAACACCCTCTTGCTCTTCTAGCTTAAAGAGTGTCCCAGTTTCAGGGTTTGCTGCGTACATCTCATAAGGGAAGCGACAATCATTTGCACAACTTCCACGGTTTGGAACACGACCACTTTGAAGCGTAGAGATCAAACAGCGACCTGAATATGCAAAACACATAGATCCATGAACAAAAACCTCAAGTTCTAAATCTGGTAACTCTTGTTTGATCTCTTTTAGATCTTTTAAAGAGATCTCACGAGCTGTGATGATGCGAGTAGCACCCATATCTGCATATATTTTTGCATCTAGCACATTCATAACATTTGCTTGAGTTGAGAGATGAAGTGGCATATCTGGGGCTAGATCGTGACAAAGTTTTAAAACACCTGGAGTTGCAACTATAAATGCATCGGGCTTTAACTCAGCCATAGCAAGTATATGTTTTTTTAAAAGTTTAAGTTGTGAGTTAAAAGGAAAACCATTGATCGTAGCATAAACCTTTTTACCACGTTCATGAGCATATTCGATCCCTTTAGCGAAATCCTCCATACTAAACTCTTTACCACTTCTTATACGAAGGGAAAAGTGACTCACTCCACCATAAACAGCATCAGCTCCATAGTCAAATGCTATTTTTAACTTCTCTAATGTCCCCGCTGGGGATAGTAACTCAGCTTTATTCATATTATTTTTTACTAAACTGATCTAGTAGGGCTTCTATATCATCAGTTGATGCTAGCTCATTATGTTCATCACCTACAATGTGTTGAGCTGAGCTTACACGTTTTTCATCATCAACTTTACTCTCAAAAAGATTGTTCATATATTTTGAGAGTGCACGCATTACATTTATAACACGCTCAATCTTTTGACGGTGAATATCTTGATACTGCATAATATCCATAACATTCATAATGTTATCGCCATTTGTTTGTAGCATCTCTAATGTAATGTTTGCATCTTCTAAGGCTGATTCATTTTTTGCAAGTTGTGTTTTAAAAGCCTCAACTTCTGGAAACTTTTTACTTAAAGTTTTAAAAAGATCAACATTTGAGTTTAAAACCTCAAGTGTGTTGTTAACATTCTCCTCTTTTTCCATCAAGTCATTTGATATCCCCTCTATAATATCAAATATCTCACTCGCTTTTTCTTCACTCTCTTTTGTAACATCATCAAGTTGGTGAACCATCTTATTTTCATCTGTTGCGGGTAGTGGCCAATGGTGCGCTGTGTTTTCGCTGTATCCTGCTGGTATCTCTTCCCCATCTTCTGCGGTTTCAACCTCATCTATGATCTTTTCAGCTATCTCTTCACCTGACTCTTCTTCAATACTCTCATCTAAAGCATCAAGATCTACATCTCCGCCCATCAATGCATCTAATTCTTCTTGAGTCATAAAACTTATCCCTAATTTAATTTATTAACACTATAATATCATAAAAAGTATAAATAAAGAGTTATATTATGATAGTAGATCTACACAACCACACATCTCTTTGTAATCATGCTGAGGGTAGCATAGATGAGTATGTACAACATGCTATAAAAAACAAAACTAAGTACTTTGGCTTTTCAGATCATGCACCAATGGAGTATGATCCAAAATACAGAATGGCTTTTTCACAGATGCGATCATATGAAAAAGCTGTATTAGATGCAAAAGAGTTTTATAAAGATAAAATAGAGATCCTTTTAGGCTATGAGGTTGACTATTTGGATGGCTACATGGACAAAAGGGTTTTAGATGCAGATGTTGATTATCTGATCGGAAGCGTTCATTTTATAGACAAATGGGGATTTGACAACCCTGAGTTTATAGGAAAATACGAGGAGATGGATATTGATGAGATCTGGCAAAAGTATTTTAACTCCATAGAAGATATGGCTAGATCAAAACTCTTTGACATAGTTGGACACCTTGATCTTATAAAAGTGTTTAAGTACTTACCCAAAAAGCCAATTTTAGAGATCGCAAAAGATGCACTTGAAGCGATCAAAGAATCAGATATGACAGTAGAGTTAAACGCTGCAGGATTTAGAAAACCTATAGGTGAGGCCTACCCATCACAAGAGCTACTAGAAGAGATATATAGATTAGATATCCCGATCACTCTTGCATCAGATGCTCATAAACCTGATCAAGTTGGATTAAACTCTCAAAAAATCATAAAAATGGCAAGAGATGTAGGCTATACCAAATGTGCTGTCTTTAAAAATAGAAAAAGACAGCTTATAGATTTTTAGCTTTTAGTATTTACAAGCCACATAGAAAATATGTCTAAATAATCCCAAAAAGATTGTATATACTCCTCTGAGATACCCTCATCTACTAAAGGTTCAAGTAGTGGTATATATAGAGCCAGCCAAGTCTCCCTACCATGTTCGTCTATACGAAAAGGGGCATGACGCCCTACCATTCTAGGTTCACCTCTAGTTTGTTCAAAGTAGTTTGGACCACCACATATCTGGATCAAAAAGTCAAAAGCGTGTTTTTTTGCCTCTGCGAAGTCTTCCTCATCAAATACAGGAAACAAAAATGCTATGTCACTTGTCTCAATAGCAGTATAGTGATCATAAACTAACTTTTTAAATCTCTCTTCTCCAACTTCATGTAAAAAACCTGGATGTGGTTTTACAACTGGTGGTCTAACACCAAACTCACCTTTTGTGATCGTTAATTTCATTTTAAACCCTCTATATTTGTAGTTTGTAACATTATACATATTTAACTTTAAAGAAAAAAAACTTTTATTTTTATAAAAGTCTCATTTAAAGTTGTGAGTGTATAATACTCAGCATAACTTAAAAAAAACGCAAGGAAAATGTAATGGGTAAATATATAGAATTAACAAACGCAGATTTTGAATCAACTTTAGCTGAGGGTGTTTCACTAGTTGACTTTTGGGCTCCATGGTGTGGACCATGTCGTATGATCGCTCCAGTTATCGAAGAGTTAGCTGAGGAGTACGAAGGTAAAGCTAAGATCTGTAAAGTAAATACAGATGAAGAGCAAGACATAGCTGTTAAGTTTGGAATTCGCTCTATCCCTACTATTATGTTCTTTAAAGACGGTGAGATGGTAGATCAAGTCGTTGGAGCTCAGTCTAAACAAGCTTTGGCAGAAAAAATAGACGCTCATTTAGCGTAAACTCTACAAAAGGTTTGTAGTGTCTAAAGAGAGTAGAGGCAAAAGCCTCTTATCGGTCTCAACACTACTCGCATCTTTTTTTGGCGCAGCACTTATCGCTGCTGCGTTTGCTTACTTCAACTTCAAGTTTTCAGAATACAAATTTATAGATTTTGGCAAATGGACCTTTTACGAAAAAAGTGATATTTTTATTCCTAAAGAGAAAAAGTACATAGTTGTGTTTTACTCATCTCGTGAACCAAACACTCAAGATCAACTAGCAAATATAGATCTTGGTATACCAGTAATTGCAATAGACTACTACAACACAGTTAGACAAAATACTAAGACAACTACATATTTACGATCAGGTACAAAAAACTCACTAAGCTTTATTCAACGCTTCAATATTTATGAATCGCCATCTATTTTTTTTATAAAAAAAACAAAAGATACTCTTTATAAACAAGATAGTATGATACGAAAACTTGACAATTTGGATGAATTGGCAACAGAAGTAAAACAACTATAGAATAAAATATCGCACTAGTGCGATATAAAATAAAATTAAGGAATATATGTATGGCTATTTTAGATTGTGCAATTATTGGTGGTGGACCTGCTGGTTTAACAGCAGGACTTTATACAACTCGTGGAGGGTTAGAAAATGTAGTGATGTATGAAAAAGGTATGCCAGGCGGTCAGATCACAAACTCTTCAGAGATAGAAAACTATCCCGGTGTAACTGGTGAAATCACCGGAATGGATTTGATGCAACCATGGCCAGAGCAATGTCAAAAGTTTGGACTAAAACACGATATGGTTGAAGTAACTCGTGTGAGCAAGGATGGTGATATATTTAAAATCCACCGCGGGGATGGAAATATAGATGAAGCACATTCAGTGATCATAGGTACTGGTAGTCGTCCTCGCCGTGCTGGATTTAAAGGCGAAGATGAATTTTTTGGAAAAGGTGTAAGTACTTGTGCTACTTGTGATGGTTTTTTCTACAAAGGTAAAGATGTAGCAGTTATTGGTGGTGGAGACACAGCCCTTGAAGAAGCACTATACCTTGCCAAACTATGTAATAAAGTATACCTTGTTCACAGACGTGATAGCTTCCGCTCAGCTCCAAATACAATAGAGCGTGTTAAAAATGCTGAAAATATTGAGCTTGTACTAAACTCAACACCTGAGGAAGTTTATGGTGATGCTATGGGTGTAACTGGGCTTAAAGTTAAAAACTCTGATGGGGATGTTCGTGACATAGAGGTACCTGGTATCTTTACATTTGTAGGATATGACGTAAATAACCAAGCACTAATCCAAGAGGATAAGAGCTTTTTATGTGATGTAGATAAACAGGGTCAAGTTATAGTAGATCTAAATATGAAGACATCTTGTGAGGGTCTTTGGGCTACTGGAGATATGCGCATCCATGCTCCAAAACAGGTGATCTCAGCAGCGGGCGATGGTGCAGTTGCAGCACTTCAAGCTATCTCTTTTGTTGATGAGAAGCTAAGCTAGAAAACTTCATCTAATATATCTTCATACTCTATTCTGGAAATTGAGTTCTTCTTGGTTTCTTTGAGTATTTGAAGAAGTTTATTTATCATCATATTTGCAGAATCATTTTTACAAGCCGAATCAATAGCTATACATGATGTTTTATCATTAAAGTGAATATCCAAGTGAGCTAATAGATTTTTTGCAGCATCATAAGCTTCTGATTCAGATGTAAAAAAGAACATAACAAAATGATGGTTTTCATCTAACCTTATAACTCTATCATTCTTTCGCAAAAAACTTCCAAACAGCGACAAGTCTATATCTTTCTCATGATAAACTATGGCACTACTTACATCAGAACCATATCTATCACATGCATCATGCACCCTACTTATTTCTGATTCTAGCCTTGTTTTTGTTTGATCATCTAAATTCATGTTACACCTTTAAAAAATTATACCTATTTTTTTAACAAAAATAAAATAAAGTTCTGTTATCATTCTAAAAACATTATAGTAAGGTAAATGATTATGACAAAAGTTGGTGTATTTGGAGCAAATGGTCGTGTTGGAAAGCTTATATTAGAAGATCTTAAACATACTGACAACATATCGTTAAGTAGTGTTTATGTTAGAAATGAACTTGACTTTAATGTAGATCCGTCTGTTTTGGTATCATCTAGCATAGACTCGTTTTTAAACGGGTGTGATATAGTTATAGATTTCTCACTTCCAGATGCATGTGAAGTTCTGCTAGAGGGTGCACTTAGACACCCAAAACCTTTAGTGATCGGCACAACTGGTCTAAACGATCATCAAGCAAACCTTTTAAAACAAGCTAGTGAGAAGATGCCAGTACTTTATGCTACAAACATGTCACTAGGTGTTGCACTACTTAATAAGTTAGTCCATCAAGCTTCAGCTGCACTTGAGGGGTTTGATATAGAGATCGTAGAGATGCACCATAAACATAAAAAAGATGCCCCAAGCGGTACAGCTTTAACACTAGGCGAATCAGCGGCTCGTGGTCGTGGCTTAGACCTTAATAGTGTAAGAGTTAGTGGTCGTGATGGTGATATAGGTGAAAGAGGTAAAGATGAGATTGGTGTTATGGCTCTTCGTGGTGGGGATATTGTTGGTCGTCACACTGTTGGCTTTTACAACGATGGGGAGTTTATAGAGTTAAACCATACCGCAACCTCAAGAAACACTTTCTCAAAAGGTGCCATCCATGCAGCTAGCTGGCTTGTAGACAAAGATGAAGGACTTTACACGATCAGTGACTGTTTAGACCTTTAGTTAGAGATAGCACTTTTTGCAAGCTCTGCCCATGCAGAGTCTGGATCAAGTTCTATTACCTCTTCGTAAGCCTCATTAGCCTCACTATCTCTCCATAGTTTATTATAGATGCTTCCAAGTAGATACTTTTGCCTAACTCTGTCTTTTTTGCTTAGATCTATTGACTCTACTGACTTTATAACTTCTAATGCTTTATCTAGCTCACCCACATCTACATAAGCTTCATAAGCAGCAAACTCTACATATGGTGACTGAGAGTAAGAATTGCTTTTATTTTGAAACTCTATTACATCATTAGCATACTTTATAACTATGTTGTTATCTTTAGTATCTACACCAACTGAGATCACTGCAACATATCTCTCTATATCTTTGTAGTTGATTCCAAAAACTTTTTGTAGATCAACCACTGCTTTTATCATATTATCTTTTTGTTCAAGTCTTTGGTATGTGTCAAAAATGATCCTATAGATATCTAGATATTTTGAGTTCTCATCATCAGATATTAAAACGATCAGCTCTTTAGATGCTTCTAGTAGATCACTATAATTTCCTGTAGCAAAGTCTAGTTTAATATGTCTATATAGCCATTTTTTTCTATTTTGCACATTTTTAGAGTTTAGGTTTTTTGTTGATGTCTCTCTAGCTAACTTATAGTCAGCCCCCTGCATGGCACACTCATAGATCCCATCATCCCACTCATCTGAGAGTGTTATGTTGTACTCATTTGATGTGGTTAGAACCTCATTACATTTTCTTTTCTCTAATGATTGTTTCATAAAGCCAACTGCAGAGTTGTGGATAATGTCATCAATATCTTGATACTTTGTCTGATCTAATCTTAAAAGCATCTCTTTCATATCTAAAGCATCTTCATAGAGTTTGTTTTCATTTAACAACTTTGCTTTTTCATATATAGCTCTATTGCCTATATCATCGCCACGATATTTTTGCATAAGCTCATCATACTTAGCTAAACTCTTAGTTATATTATCATCACTTGGAGCTTCATCAAAAAACAGACTATCTCTTGCTATTTTTACCTCAGTTTCATATAGTCCATACTCATAAGTTTTTAGGTACTCTTTTAATGGCTCAAGTGCTTCTAGCTTGTTTTTGCTTTTACTTAACCAAATACCTTGGTTTTTTAATAGCCACTCTGAGTCTTCACTCTCTTTATTTTGTCCTTCACGTAGAGCTGCTGCTATATCTGCAGCACTTTTATACTGTTTTTCTGCTGCTAATTGCTCCATTAGATCAATTGATTCGTTATACCTTGTTTTAAAGTAAGATGGCTTAGCGTTTACTATCTTAGATATATACTCACTTGCTCTATCTTGTTTTAGCTTATATAAAAAATATTTTGAGAGGTTAAAAGCAGCTGTAGATGCAATATCTAATTCACTAGTATCATTTAGAGCTCTTTCATAAAAACTCACTGATCTATCTGACATCCCTTCATTTTCTAACATCTCTCCTTTGTAAATTGCACCCCAGTTTACAAATTCACTATCTTTATGCTCATCAAAGAGTCTATCAAAAAAATAATCCGCATTTGCACTTTGACCAAGTTTAGCGTAAGCTTTTGCAGTTAGAGAGAGTATTTCTGCAACATTGTCATTAGATGAGTACTCACGCAAAAACTCTTTTGAGAGTTCAACTATGTCTTCGTGCATATCCATCTGATCATATATTTTGATCTTGTAGTAGAGCAATTCTGGCTTAAACAAG
>JBEPWC010000070.1:0-8253 GCA_041642615.1 Sulfurimonas sp.
TCTCTTGGATTGTAAGATTTTTATGTATATATGATGAAAAGAAGTAAAAGACCACAAACAGTGTAACTGTTATGATTGATAAAGATATTCTAAAAGAGTTTTTTAATGATCTAGATTTCATAGTATAGACACCTAATATATTGTTTTTTATAATTATATATCTTAGCATAACAATAGATAATATAAGATTATAGGAGATAAATGTTTCAATATTGAAGTAAAAAACCTTCAGCTAAGTATATAAAAAGGGGAAAAGCTTAGCTGAAGTAAAATAATTATTAAGATTATCTTTATCTCGCTTATGTAAAAAGGGGAAACATAATTGAGATGAATAAAATTGTACTAAATAAAAGTAAATGATTTATTAAAAACTGCTTAAAATGTATTTTTATCACAAAAATATAATTTCTGGGTTTCGATATAATTTCGCATGCAGATACTTTTAGCCCTATTTTATTTTTTTTATTTTGCACTTATTGGTGTGTATGTGATCTTTTTACCGAAGGTTTTAAACCTTAGTGGATACAGTGCTAGTGAGATCGGAATCATCTTTGCGGCAGCACCACTTGTGCGTTTTGTGGTGCCGTTTTTATTTATTAAAGGGTTAAAATTAGACACGAAAAGCTTTAACACCGCGTTAGTGATCCTTTTAGCCTCAGCTACATCATTTTATTTTTCACTAGATAGTTTTTATAAACTACTTTTTTCAAATATTGGGATAGGGATCGGACTTAGTTTGGTTTTGCCATATATAGAGGTTATATCTTTAAAGTTTTTGGGTCGTGAGCGTTATGGAAAGATCAGGCTTTTTGGATCGATTGGTTTTATACTTGTAGCTCTTGTATTGGTAAAGTTTCTCTCAAATCCAGCTACTGCTCTTACATACCTTTTGGCACTTAGTTTTTTAACTGTTATAAGTTCTTTTGTGATAGTTCGCGGGCACAAAGAGAGTGTGAACAAAACAAGTAAAGAGACAAACGATGTAGATCTTTTAAGGGACTGGAGATTGTGGCTTGGGCTGACGCTTATGCAGGTTGGTTTTGGTCCATTTTATAACTTTTTTACGATCTATGAAACAGATGCCGGAATAAGTTTGGATATGACCATATACTTATGGAGTTTTGGTGTGATCGTAGAGGTTTTTATGCTATTTTTTCAGGCTAAACTTTTGCGAAATAACTTACTTTTGATACTTCAGATCACAACTTTTGCAACAGCTATTAGATGGTTTTTGATCTTTTTATTTCCGCAAAACCTTTATATACTCTTTTTTGCACAAGCTTTACACGCACTAAGCTTTGCACTCTTTCACTCAGCTGCCATCTCATACCTATATACACTATACAAGCACAAAACACTCTCTCAGCAGATGTTCTCAGGCATAACTTACGGTTTTGGAGCATTTTTGGGGGCTATTTATAGTGGATATGTTTACGAGTATATACCTGAGTATCTCTTTTTAACTGGGGCAGTTATAGCCTTTTTAGCAAGTGCTTCAATATATAGTTTTGGGGCTAGATCCTCGGGTCAAGCCCGAGGATGACGAAAAAGGTCAAGCCCCCTCCAACTACGTCATTCCCAGCTTGACTGGGAATCTAATTTATTAATAGTCTATAATAAGGTTTGCTGTAAAAGTTTTGTCAGTCCTTTCAACACCCTCTTGAACTTTATTTGTGTGGTCAACTTTGTAGCCAAAGCCAGCTGAGAGGTGCTCAACGACCTGTGTGCTTATGTTTGACTTAGAGTAAATAAAATAATCATTAGACTCATCCAGACTTTGTCTATATGTAGCATCTTGGGTAAATTTTAGGTTTTTAGCTATTTTCCAGCTGTACTCTAAAGATAAACGAGCCGATTGGTAGTCAAGTCTCTCTCCACTTGAAACTTTTGTTTTAGGTATATCTGTACCATCGCCATCTGCAAATGGATATGAGACGGTATCTCCGCTACCACTATTAACATATTGGTCTAGAGTCTTGTCAGCTGAATAAAGGTAACTTAGAGTAAAGTTTAGGTTATGAACTTTACTATTGTTAATCGCAAGATATTTGATACCAGGACCGGTATATATTTGGTATTCATATGATGAAAATTTATCCATTTTAGTACCATAAAGGTAGTTTACTGAGAAGAGCTTTGAAAATTTGTAGTCGTATTGAAGTTCTCCAACCCAGCTATTTGCATTCTCAATGTCGTCTTCTTTAGCGTACTTCCCTTGAACTAAAGCTCCAAAGATATGTTTTTCAACCTCTTTTTTTACCTTTAGATCTGTTGTAAAAACCTCAGTGTTTGTGTTTCCGCTAGAGTTAACATAACCAAGCTCCGTATGCGTAATAAGCTCAGCTGCTGCATTTATTGTAAAACTACTTGCAATGAGTGAACCAACTAATAGTTTTTTCAAGATAATCCTTTTTTTGTTTTTTCTATTTTTAAAAATATATCATAATAGAGTTTAATTTTTTTGGAACCTGTTTTAAAAAGTAGTTGACGATATTTTAGGTATGTCTTCCAAACTCTTTTGCTAGCGTCAAACCTGCCACGTTCGTGAAGTTCAAAACTAACACAGGCGTTTATAAAACCTTTTAAAAGCTGGATCTCTTTTGTGTTCTCAAACCTATTTTTAAACCATATCTTATCAAGAATCTCATGTGAGTCAAAATAGCGTTTTTCATCGATCGCTTTGTAAAACTGTTCTACATCATCAGTTGTTATCATCAAAAACCATCATATTTTTTCTCCAGTAACCCCTGCCCCCTTTTAGGGATATGCAGTGGTGATCAGGAAACTTCTTTTTATACTCATCTAGTCTATCAAGCGTAGCTTTTCCTGTATCGCAGTAAAAAACAAAGACACTCCCTTTTGGGTATTTTTTTAGCTCATAAGGGTTGTAGACAACGGTATCAGCTTTCTCTATTGGGGAGAGTATGGTATCTACAAGAACTACATCTACCCCATCTTTTTGAAGCTTTTTTCTATTTTCTAAAAACTCTTTTTGTGTCCATTCATCAGGATAATCCACAATAAACCCTTTAATTTATATTACTTAGATAGAATTATACTATGTCTAAGAAAAATAAGAAAAATACAAAAATTAACCAAAAAATTAGAAAATACTTTGATGATGATCCGTTCGATGTTGGGGTAGAGAGAGTAGATAGTGAGACACTTAGTGAGCTTTTTCACTATCTAGGTATATATGAGGTGTCACACTCAAAAGACATACTTGTAAAAACAGCAAGGATGGCTTGGAGCGAGGCAGATACAACTATAAGAAAGCTTATACTGGACTTTTTTGCAAATAATGGAAAAATATATGCAGGGAACAAGCCAAAAGAGCCAGATGAGACTAGTCTAGAGAAGATTGATCAGCTTTTGGAGGGTTTTACACTAAGCACAGATGAGCGTACACAAGTATATGCTGAGTTTGCATCTCACAGACCAAAGAAGATCACACCAGAAAAGATCGAGTCAAAACTTCAGTATATCCGCCATGAACAAAAGATGATGAAGATCCAAAAAATGGTAGATGGGATCTTTGATATAGATGATTCTTTAGAGTTTAATGCAGATATACACTATGTGCTTTTAGGTCAGAGTTTTCATAAGATCCACACCTTGCACACAAAAAAGTATGAACACTCACATCTAGCAAAGACTGGTGAGCAAGAGCTAGTAGGTGAGATCGAGGGTGACAAAGAGTTTGCAAAACAAAACTTTCAAAAAAAGATCGATCGCTTTATAGACTCAATCCCGCAGCCCCATAGTATGTTAAGTAAAGAGGAGATCGTAGCATCACTTCGCTCATCACCGCCACAACCAGTTCATGAGTACCCACTTATAAAAGAGGATATCTTAAAAAAAATACTTTTAAAACATCTAAGTGTAGTCTCTTTAGAGATCCACTATGAGGAGCTTATGGTTGAGGTTGAGGAGTTTGTAAAGCTACCATATACAGATGAAAACTTTAAGTACAAGCTTGATCTTCATATTGAGATTGAGCATTTTTTAGAAGCTGTTTGGAGAGATGAGGAGCTAGGTCTTGAAGAGTTTTTAAAAGACTCAAAAGCTGAACATGAGGCACATTTTTTAGAAGAACTTGACTCTTTGGTGGGTGAGTGCAGGAAACTAGCTAGCACTCTTAACTTTAACCAAGAACAGATGTACAAAAAGATCTATGAACACCTGCTAGATATAATTCCGACATCTTTGATCATAACCCCAAAGGTAGCTAGAAAGGTAAAAAAACGCTTTATCTACTCTATTCAGGGCGAGATCATAAAGGCTCAAAAACATGCACTTTTAGCCCAAACGATTAGAGATTTTAAAAACCTTTTCCCACTTGCACGCTCAAGCAAAAGAAAACTAACACTTCACATAGGGCCAACAAACAGCGGAAAAACTTATAAGGCTATGCAGAGGTTAAAAGAAGCAGATACTGGATACTACCTAGCACCGCTTAGACTCTTAGCACTAGAGGGGTATGAGTCTTTAAGGGATGATGGTGCAGATGTCTCTTTGATCACAGGTGAAGAGCAGATCATAGATGAAGATGCTACACATGTCAGCTCTACCATTGAGATGGTAAACTTTGAAGTTGATGTTGATGTTTGTGTGATCGATGAGGTTCAGATGATAGGTGATCGTGATCGTGGATGGGCATGGGCAAATGCGATCATAGGGGCCCCTGCAGACGAGATCATAATGACAGGATCTCCAAACTCAAAAGAAGCGATCATAGCTTTAGCTGAGTATTTGGGCGAGGAGCTTGAGATCGTAGAGTTTGAGCGTATGAACCCGCTTAAACTTTTAGATAAGCCAACTGATGTTAAAGATGTTCAAAAGGGTAGTGCGATCATAGCTTTTTCAAGAAAAGATGTGCTTCGCTTAAAACAGGACTTTTCAAAATACTTCGACATAAGTGTAGTTTACGGAAACCTCTCCCCAGAGGTTAGACGTGAAGAAGCAAGACGTTTTCGTGAGGGCGAGACAGATCTCTTAATAGCTACAGATGCTATAGCAATGGGGTTAAACCTACCGATTAAAACACTTCTTTTTTCAAAAGCCATGAAGTTTGATGGTGAAAAAGACAGAGAACTTACAGCTAGTGAGATCCATCAGATCTCTGGGCGTGCTGGAAGGTATGGACTAAATGAAGAGGGATTTGTTGGAGCTTTGTATAGTGATGTTTTAAATATTATTCACAAAAATTTCTACAAAGAAGCTAAAAAAATAGAGATCCCTTTTAAAGTTATGGCAAATTTAGGGCATATTCAGCTTGTAGCAAACATCCTTGAGGAGAACTCACTTTTTGAGATTTTAAAGTTTTTTGTTAAAAACATGGAGTTTAATGGTCCATTTAAAGCATCTAACTTAGAAGATATGCTTGAAGCATCTAAGATAACAGATGAATACGATCTGGATATCGCTACAAAGTACCATCTCTCATGTGCACCACTTACTTTAAAGTCACCATATATAGTCTCTGTTTACGAAAGTTACATAAGAAAGATCGAGCAAAAGCAAACGATCGACTACATACCACCAGAACTTATTGGAAACTATGCACGTACAACCCAAGATCTACTTTTAGCAGAAGATATGGTAAAAGAGATCTCTTTATACTTGTGGCTCTCATATAGGTTTGATGAGTATTTTTTAGATCAGGAAAAAGCAAGACGCTACAGAGCTACACTAAACAAGTACATAGAAAACTCTCTACACCAGAGTGGTTTTGTCCAATCGTGTAGGATGTGTGGAGCTAGCCTGCCTGTAAACACAAAGTACAACATATGTAATTCATGTTACAAAAAGAACTTTGGAGTTAAAAACAGAAGACGTAGCAGAAGATCTTAAAGATCTCTGTTAGCTTTTAAACTCGTTAATAGTCTCTTCAAGTTTCTCAGCAGTCTCAACTAGGATCTTTAGTTGAGCTTCGATGTCGTTTGTGCTTGTGTTATTTGATCTTGAGAGTGCTTCAATAGAATTGATATCCTCAATGATCTCTTCAACATTTTTAGACATCTCTCTTGAGTTCTCAGCAGATTGTACAGCTATTGAGTTTGAGTGATCTATTGCATCTGATGTATGATCTATTTTAACTTCCACATCACTAGATATAGATGATAAACTCTCAATCTTAGAAGCATTTACCTGCATCTTATCACTTACGTCGTTTATAGACTGAACGATCGTGCTAACGTTTATATCTATTTCGCCTAGACTTTTTGTGGTACGTTCAGCTAGTTTTCTAACTTCATCTGCAACCACGGCAAACCCACGCCCATGCTCACCTGCACGTGCAGCTTCGATCGCAGCATTTAGAGCTAGAAGGTTTGTTTGTTCTGCTATGTCTTTGATCACATTTAGTACATCTTTTACGCTATCTGCATCATTTTTAAGAGAGTCTAGCTGCCCAGAGAGTTCGTGTTCAGATTCTACAAACACATTAACCTCATTTGATAGTGACAACAGTGAATCTTTTGCAGTATTTAGTTGTTTTTGAGTTTCTTCTACATTCTCTTGGGTTTCATCAACAGCACTTATGTTTTGGGCTAATAGATCTTCGATCGATTTTGTTTTTATAATAGCTTTGTCGATCACCTCTCCCTCTTTTTTTGTAGTAGCTTGGATCACTTGACTTGACTTGTTGATCTTTAGAGATATATCGTAGTTAGCATCACCTAGAGATTTTACTTCTTTTATGGTGCTTTGGATCATCTCTATAAAGTTGTTCATCTCACGTGCTGTGTCTGCAAACTCATCTTCGTTTGAGTGGATAACTCTTTTTGTTAAGTCCTTATCCCCACTTACAAGATCAGCTACCCTTTTAGTTAAGTTTTTTAGGGGCTTAAAAATCTCTCTAGAGAAAAATATAAATGCTATAGCTATAAAAAACAAACTAGCTATAACAAGTGTTATTATAAGTGTGAGGTTTGTACTTTCTATATTTTGATCGTTTTCATCTAAAGAGATCACAAGATCAAGTGCACCTAATACATAACCCTCCTCAGCATTGTAGTGACAAGATAAACATCTTTGTTCTGCCACCATAGGTTTTATCATCCTTATGGTGTGATGGTTATTGTTGTCTTTTTCGATCACTTTCATACCTTTTTTATCAAGTACATCTTTTATCAGGGGATCTTCACTGTACTTTTCATCTGGAGCATAAGTCTCTATAACAGCTTTTGATTTATAGATTTGTAATTTTTCTATCCCCTCAATGTGTTGAGCATCTTTTAGGGTCTGTTTTATAATTTCTGGATCACCCATCATCATACTAGTTGTCATTGTTTGAAAGATCGATTTGCTTAGCATGTTTAGGGATTTTTTAGAGGTGGTATTTGAGATCTCTTGGAGGGTGCTTGAGAGGTAGTAACTCATACCGATCACGCCTATAATACTTACCATAACTAAAGATATAATAACTTTAGACTTTATACTTTTCATAATATCTCCCATGATTAACTTGCTAGCTTAAAAACTACAATATTGTCTTTAGCGAGTATTATACAATAATTTTTTTCTAATCTCTTTATGAAAGAAAATGAACCTGTTTTGAACCATAGTCTACTTTTTGACAAAACGCTTCTTCAAGAGTGCTGTTGTTGTGTAAAGAAAAAAATGTTTTTATAACTCCACTGTGGGTTATGATCAGAACATTTTCATAGTTTTTGTTTGGAAGGTAGGTAAAAAAGAACTCTTTTACTCTGTTTATAAAATCTTCAACATCTTCACCCCCAAGGGCATCTATCCACTGATCAAAACTTTTGTAAGTTATGTTTTTTAAACGACATATATCATCATAAGTTTTCCCCTCATCCTCGCCCCAGGATTTTTCTCTTAGCTGATCTGAGTAGATCACATTATCTATGTTTTTAAAGTGTTTTAGAGTCTCTTTTGCACGTACTAGATCTGAGCAAAAAATAGCATCATAATTTTCATCTTTTAATTTTCTAGCTAACTCAAAAGCTTGATCGTAGCCTTTTTTTGAAAGACCTATATCTATGTGACCGTTGTAGCACCCAAGGTATCTCTCATCCACTTCGCAGTGGCGAACAAGTGTTAACCTCATACTAATCCAAACACAATAGCATTTAAAAGTATAAGCTCACTAACCTCTATGGTAAAACCATACATATCGCCGCTTAGTCCGCCATATCTTTTTTTAAAAAACCAAGATATGATCACAAAACTAATTAGTGAGACAAGAAGTAGTACCCATGAAAAGTAAAGCGTTAAAGAGATCACAAA
>JBEPWC010000071.1:0-8229 GCA_041642615.1 Sulfurimonas sp.
CCATAAAAGAATCAAACATAGACTCAAAAGAATTTGATAGCCTAATGCACGCACTAAAAGGTGTTAGTGGAAACCTCTCTATGACAAAACTTTATGATCTCTCAAAAACTATTTATGAGAGTGAATCTGTAGAGTTTAAGTCTAAACATATAGATGAGTTAGTAGATGAATTAGAGAGTGCTTTAGAAGAGATCACTAGCTTGATAAACGATGACGAGGATGTTTATAATGCATTGGAGTATGACAAAGATACCGTTACTAAAATCATTGATGAGTATATTAAAAAATTTGATAGTGGTAGTTTTATAAGTGACTCCCAAGCAAAAGAACTATATAATGTTCTCACAAAAGAGGGTGAGAAGCAAGTTAAGAAACTAAAAGGTTTTATAAACTCGTTTAATTATAAAGAGGCTAAAGAGCTTCTTGAAACGATAAAGGAAAAACTATAGAAAAGATACTTATTATAGATGATGAACCTATAAACATCTCACTAATAGCTCAAGTTTTAAGCCAAGATTATGAACTTATAGTTAGTATTGGTCCTTTAGATGGACTTAAGTTGGCCAAAAAAAACACCCCTTCAATCATACTCTTAGACATAATTATGCCAGAACTTGATGGTTATGAGATTGCAAAAGAGTTAAAAAAAGATCCATCTACAAGTGCTATCCCAATTATATTTTTAACTGCAAAAAGTGATCCCAAAAGTATTGTCAAAGGTTTCAATTGTGGTGCGGTTGATTATATATCTAAACCTTTTGTTAAAGAGGAGCTTTTAGCTAGGGTGCAGACACACTTAAAAGTTCACTCACTAAACACATCTTTACAAAAAAGTATTGAAGAGCTAGAACACTATGCACAGATCATGGATGAAAATGTGATCTCCTCATCAACCGATCTAGATGGAAATATAACTACAGTTTCAAAAGCTTTTGAGCAGATCTCAAAATATACTAAAGATGAATTAGTTGGTAAAAACCATAATGTAACCAAATCTGGAGATATGCCAAAAGAGACCTATGAAGAGATGTGGAGTACCATAAAAAGTGACAAAACATGGAGAGGTGAGATCAAAAACAAAGCTAAAGATGGTACTGTATACTGGTCAGATGTAACCATAGTTCCTGATTTTGACGATGATGGTAAAAAGGTTGGCTACACCGCCATTAGGCATAATATAACCTCTCAAAAACAGCTAGAAAAGATAGCCATACTAGATGAACTTACAAATCTTTTTAATCGTAGACATTTCAATAAGATCTTTGAAGATGAGATCAATCGTGCAAAAAGATCAAACAATAATTTTTTGTTTATGATGCTAGATGTAGATCACTTTAAAAGCTACAATGATACATATGGTCATCAAGATGGAGACACAGTCCTTGTAGAGATCGGTAAAGTATTAAACAGCTTTACAAAACGCTCAGGAGACTATGCTTTTAGGCTTGGTGGTGAGGAGTTTGGTGTCATCTCGCAAGATAAAACAAAAGATGAAGCACTCCAACTAGCAGAAAATATAAGAAAAAAAGTGGAATCTTTGCAGATAGAGCATAAACAAAATGATAATAAAGACCATGTAACAATCTCTATTGGTCTGTTTTTTAGAACTCTTGAAATTGATGATACTACAAAAGAGATCTACAAAGAGTGCGATGATCTACTTTATAAAGCTAAAGAGGGCGGTAGGGATACAGTTGTATCAAGTTGAAAAATATTTTCATGGTAAAAGTTCTGTTTAAACTATAATATTATATAATATTATATTCTAAATTTTAAGGTTAATCGAAAATGCAAAATCTATCTATAAGCTTAAAGGTGTTTATATACACATCTTTGATCGGAACACTTCTCATAATAGTATCTAGTTTTTTTCTACTCTCAAAAGCATCAGATATAGAGCAGGATGTTCTAAAAGAGAAAAAACTTGAGTTAGTTGACTTTTTGAATTCTAAAATTCAATCAAAAAAAGATATCGGTTTAAGTAACGCTATATCTATAGCAAACAATAAAGATATATCAAATGCTCTAGAAAACAATAATAGAGATTTAGTTATAGATATACTGAGTAGAATTGGAAAGAAGTTTAAAGATGATACTAAGTATAAAAATATCAAAGTTCATATACACACAAAAGATACAAAATCATTTGTAAGAGGTTGGGCTCCTGAAAAATTTGGAGACGATCTAAGTGGATTTAGAGACACACTTTTAGAGGTAAAAAAGACTAAAAAACCATTTGCTTCTTTTGAGGCTGGTGTAGCTGGTTTGGTTTTAAGAGGGATCGCTCCAATAATTGAAGATGGAAAATATAATGGTTCACTAGAGTTTATTCAGGGTCTAAACTCAGTTGCAAAAAGTTTTGATTCTCAGGGTAAAAACTTTTTATTTTTGATGGACAATTCACTTTTACCTGTTGCTAAAAATGCTCTAGATGCTCCTAGCGTTGCTAACTACAAAGTTTCTCAGAAGTTTGTGCAAAAAGATTTCCTAAAAGATGCTCAACAGATAGACATGAACGCATTGTTGAAAGATGGCTACCATATAAGTTCAAAATATTACTATACTTTTAAAGATGTAAAAGATTTTGAAGGTAAAAAGCTTGGCGTTTTCTTAGTAGCAGAAGATATAAAACAGGTAAAAAGAACCGTTGAATCATCTAAGGAGATGGTTATTCAGTCTTTGATTTTTATAGTAGCATTGATTGTTATGATGCAATTGCTTGTTTTCTTGCTTTTGAAAAAACTTGTATTCCAGAAGATACAAAGTCTTGAAAATCTTATGAGTAAGTCTATTGCCACAAATGATCTCTCCATTAGATGTCAAAATGACTCAAACGATGAGATTGGAAAACTATCTAAAAACTTTAATAGATTTTTAGATGCTATGAGCGATATCATCAACAGCACAAAAAATTCAGCAAGTGAGAACGCATCTATATCTCATGAGCTTTCAACTACATCTATAAGTGTTGGAAACAATGTTGAAGATTCAGTAGAGATCGTAAATAGTGCAACAACTCAAGCAAAAGATATACAGTCTGAGATAGTAGGTGCTGTCTCTAATGCTAAAGACAGTAAAGATGACATAGCTAAAGCTAACGACAACCTAGAGGTAGCAAGAGACTATATAATCTCTTTAACATCTAAAGTTCAAGACAACTCGCAGTCTGAAGCAGAACTAGCTGATAGTATGGATTCTTTATCTAAAGATGCTCAAGAGGTTAAAACAGTTTTAAATGTGATCTCAGATATAGCTGATCAAACAAACCTTCTTGCTCTAAATGCTGCGATCGAAGCTGCACGTGCAGGTGAACATGGTCGTGGATTTGCTGTAGTTGCAGACGAGGTTAGAAAACTTGCTGAGGGGACTCAAAAAACATTAGCAGAGATCGATGCAACAATTAGCATACTTGTTCAATCAATCGATACTGTTTCAAATCAGATCAGTTCAAACTCTCATGAGATCCAAGAGCTAGCTGACATAGTAGAAGACAAAATCAATACAACAGTAGCACTTGTAAATACAACAGTATCTGCAAGTGACAGAACAGTTGAGGACTTTGAAAAAACAGGTAAAAGTGTAGAAGTGATAGTAAAAAGTGTTGAGAAGATCAACAGCATCTCTTCAACAAATGCTAGAAGCGTAGAGGAGATAGCAGCAGCAGCTGAACACTTAAGTAGTCTTACAACTAGCCTTAACGCAAAACTAGAAATTTTTAAAACTTAAGAGGATGTGAGGTTTTAACCTCACTTAAAAAATTCTTTAAGATATCATCTAAATTAGAAAGTGTAACTATTATATTTTTTGGATACATGAAAAAAAGATGTGGTACCAGCGGGGGGATTTGAACCCCCACACCCGAAGGCAACGGATTTTGAATCCGTCGTGTCTACCGTTCCACCACGCTGGCTTAAGTAAGAGTGTAATAATAGTGAGTTATTACTTAATAATTAATTATTTAATCAATTTTAGTCGATATGGAACTATAATTGCTATAATTTTATTAATAAATATACGATTGTAAATAACAACTACACGGAGGTGTGTTATGCGTATTTCATCTAGTATGTACTATAAAAGATTGGATTCTAAAAACAATGATTCTCTTCAAAGCAAACTTTTTGATGTAAACAAACAGATTGCGAGTGGTCTTAGTATTCAGTATGCAAAAGATGATGTAAGAAAGTTTGCAGAAACTATGAGACTTGACAATGAGATCGAGGGGCTTTCTCAGATCAAAAAGAGTACTGAGAGTGGTTTTAAGATGGCAAATCAAACCGACACTATTTTAAATGAGTTCTCAACTACGATGGATCGTATGCGTGTACTTATGGTGAATGCTTCAAATGGTGTTCATAGTGATGGTTCAAGAGATGCGATCGCAGATGAGCTAAGGGTACTCGAAGATCACTTTAAGAACTTAGCAAATACCTCCTTAAATGGACAATACCTTTTCTCTGGAACAGCCGTAGATATCAGACCAATTGCTGATGATGGAACATATATGGGCAACGAGGGCTCCATGGCATCATTTACTGGTTCAAAAACTCAGCAACAGTACAATCTTTCGGGGGCTGATCTATTTTTGGGTGAGAAAAATCTTGTTAGAAGAAGAGTAACGACAAATGTTGTAAACTCAAACCTTGTGCAAAATTTTCCAAAAGGTGAAACAGAAGCAACAGATGGCGATCACCTAAGACCAGAAAATAGCATAAGGCAACTTATGGGTGATACAGACGCAGCAAATGCAAACCCTAAGCATCACTTTTATATCCGTGGCACAAAAAGTGATGGAGAGTCTTTTAATAAACAGATCACACTTAGTGATGAGAACACAGTTGAAGAGCTTATGGATCAGATCGGTGCTGCATATGGAAATACAAATGCATTAAAACTTGTAAATGTAAGCATGAACCTAAACGGTCAATTTGTGATCGAGGATAAGATGAAAGGGTCAAGTAAGTTGGAGTTTCATATGGTTGGAGCAACCGATTTTGATGAAGCTGGGGCAGATCTGGCAGATATAAACGATCCATCTTATGGTGCAAACGCAGGCAGGATTGAAAATCTAGATAGTGGTGAAAATGACTATAACAACTTTGTAATAGGTGATACACCACCAGGTCTTTTTGTAAAAGAGTTTGTAAAATCTGACTATGAAACAGTAGATGGACTAAATATAGATGGACTTGAGTATGACAAAACGATGTTTACAAAAGACTCTACAAAGATAAAAGGTGAGGTTGCTCAGATAGTTCGTGATGGGAACGCTTTTGCAACTAATTCTACTAAACTATCAGAAGTAGCGGATCTATCTCAAGGTACATCTGGAACTCTGGATGGTACGCAGCTTAAGATGGTAGGGCGTGATGTAAACGGTGCACCACTAGATGTACAAATAGATCTAAATAGTGCCGGTTCCACTTTCTCACTAGATGGTGGTGCTACAAACTATGATATTTTTGACATGGATCCAAATGGTAGAAAAGCAGTCCCTGCAGATGAGATGACATATAAACAACTTTTAGATGTTATAAACATAACTACATCTGGTGTACCACTTACAAACACGCCTGCTGGTTATGACTCTGCAGTAGAGTCTGCAAACTTAGTTAGCGATATGAACATAGGAAGAGATGGGAAGATAGAGTACGAGCAATTAAATACGACAAATACATTAACAGAGATATCTTTGTTTGATAGCAACAGTGGTGATTTTAATGCAGATTCGCCAGTTATCTCTTTTAACTCAAACAACTCCCTGCAAGTAAGGGATCCAAAAACTAACTTTTTTGATGAGATAGATAGAATGATCACAGCTGTTGAAAACCATAAGCTTTATGCTGATGCTTCACATGGTGAGACTAGAAGTGTTGGTATAGAAGATGCGATCGCAATGATAGATGATCTTCAAGAACACATAAACAGATCTCACTCAAAAGTGGGTGCACAGGTCAACGCACTTGATGCTTCGCTGGAGCGTTCAGAGATTCTGGAACTAAGTGCTCAGACATTAAGATCTAAAACCATAGACACAGACTTAGCAGAAGCATCTTTAATGCTTACACAGCTTTCTACCAACTATGAATCAATGCTCTCAACTGTAGGTAAGGTCTCAAAGCTAAATCTTGTAAACTATATGTAAAAGTGGAACGCTTTTGGCTATAATTCCTTTAAAATTTTAAAGGTTATTTATTTGAAAGAAACTCTTTTTATACTTGTTTTTGGAATATTTATATATTTAGGTTTTGCAACCATTCTTGGAAATGTCTCTTTGATGGGAAAATACGGTACTTACTTCGCTTCTTTAAACCATTTTTACTTTGGCTATATCTCTTATGTGTATCTTTTTGCTTTTTTAATCCCTATATATAAATTTTACAAAGATACTACACTAAACCTTAGAAAGTTTGAGTTGCTTGTATCTTCATTTTTAATGTTTTTCTCTTTTTTGCTGTTTCAAGCGATCATTGTTGAGGGTAAGCTTAGAGGTGCATTTGCAGGTGACTTTGTAGACTTTTTAAGTCCATATATAGGTCTATTTGGATTATGGATTTTTTGGGCTGTAATACTACTTGTATCAACAATAATCATAATAGATAAAAGTATCAATGAGATCATATCTATAGTTAATAGTTTTATAAAATCAAAAACTAAAACGCATGGGGAAGCAAAAGAGAAACTAAAAAAAGAAACAGAGCAAGATTTAACAACATCATATAACTCACAAAGCGAAGCTTGTGAGAATGAAATAGATCCGCTAGACATAGATACACCTACCTACTTAAGACAAGAGGGAAATACTCAAAATAAAGAAGATGATAACTCAAAAATAAAACTAATTCAAAAAGATGATGATAAAATCGAAGAGAAAAGTCAAATAAAAAAAGAAGTAGAATCTGAAAAACCAAATAACATTGTTAAACTTGCTTCAAAAGTCAAAGAACAAAAAAATGCTCTAATAGTAGATGAACTAGAGGAAAATACTAAGCTTTTAGAGGGGATAGAAAAAGGAAAAAGTGAAAAACCAACCAATTTTAAGCTTCCAAAAATAGAGTTTTTGCAAAAACCACAGTCAAAAACAAAAGCGATCGACGAGACAGAGCTTGATGAAAAGATCCAATACCTCATAGAAAAGCTAGCTCACTTTAAAATAGATGGAGATGTCGTTCGTACATATGCAGGACCTGTTGTTTCAACATTTGAATTTAAGCCAGCTGCAAATGTAAAGGTAAGCAAGATCCTAAATCTTCAAGACGATCTTGCAATGGCACTCTCAGCAGAGACCATCCGTATACAAGCTCCGATCCCCGGAAAAGATGTAGTTGGTATTGAGATCCCAAATGAGAGTTTTGAGACAATTTATTTGCGTGAGATATTAGACGACAAGCTTTTTAAAGAATCAAAATCATCGCTTACTATAGCCTTAGGTAAAGATATAGTCGGAAAACCTTTTGTAACTGATCTTAAAAAACTTCCACACTTGCTTATAGCTGGAACTACAGGAAGTGGTAAAAGTGTAGGAATAAACGCTATGATCCTCTCACTTTTATATAAAAACTCACCCGATCAGCTAAGACTTTTGATGATTGATCCTAAGATGTTAGAGTTCTCAACTTATAACGACATACCTCACCTTCTTACACCAGTGATCACAAAACCAAAACAAGCTATAGTGTCTCTTAATAATATGGTAAATGAGATGGAAAGACGCTACGAACTAATGGCAGATACACGTACTAAAAATATTGAGAACTATAATGAAAAGATTAAAAGAACAGGTGGGGAGTCTTTTCCATATATCGTTGTTGTAATTGATGAATTAGCTGATCTAATGATGACAAGTGGAAAAGATGTAGAGATCTCAATAGCAAGACTTGCTCAAAAATCACGAGCATGTGGTATACACCTGATCGTAGCAACGCAACGACCTAGTGTAGATGTTGTAACTGGACTTATAAAAGCAAATCTACCATCTCGTATCTCATACAGAGTTGGGCAAAAGGTTGACTCTAAGATCATACTAGATCAGATTGGAGCAGAGTCACTTTTAGGTCGTGGAGATCTACTCTTTACACCACCAGGGGCACCGGCACTTGTACGTTTACATGCACCTTGGGCGACAGAGGATGAGATTGAGGAGATAGTAGAGTTTATTAAATCTCAACGTGAGCCAAATTACGACAAAAGCTCTTTAATAGAAGAGGAAGAGGGTAACTCAGGAGGCGA
>JBEPWC010000072.1:0-8198 GCA_041642615.1 Sulfurimonas sp.
AGAGGAGAAAGGAAATATGGTAGCTGCTAAAAATGCTGAAAAAAATAGTGCTAATTCTGGCATATAGTTTTTCCTTTTTTGTTAGATCCTCTGGTCAAGCCAGAGGATGACGGTCCTTTGTCATTCTCTTTCACACTCTCGTCATTCCCAACTTGATTGGGAATCTCTTATATTATCAATAATACACCCGATCAAAGTATCCCTAGCCTCAGCAGATGCCCATGCTATATGTGGAGTGATGTAGAGATTTTCTTTGTTTTTTACACTTAGTAGTGGGTGGTTTTGTACCATTGGCTCTTTTGTAAGAACATCTAACCCAAAGTAGATATCCCTCTCATCTACGATCTTAGCTATTGCTTCTTCATTTACTATACCACCGCGTCCTAGGTTTAAAATTATTGCTTTATCTTTACAGGTTAACAACTGTTCATAATCAAGTAAGTTGTTAGTTTGATCGTTTAATGGAGCGTGGATTGAGATGATATCGGACTCTTTTAACAAAGTATCTAAGTCACTTTGTTTGTAAGTAGGGTCTGTGTTTTTACCACTTGTGGAGTAGTAGCTTACATCTGCACCAAAAGTTTTAGCTACATCTGCTACACCACGTCCTATCGTTCCTAGACCTACGATCCCCCATTTTTTGTTTTTGATCTCAAAAAATGGTTTTGTAATATCTGTAAATATAGCACTTCTTGAGTAGCTTCCATCTTTAACATACTCATCATAGTAGCGTGAGTGTCCCACAAGGTAAAACAACATACTAAAAGTGTGCTGGATCACAGAGTCAGTTGAGTAGCCCGCTACATTTTTAACCTCGATCCCTCTTGTTTTTGCAGCTTCTAGGTTTACATTGTTCATACCTGTTGCAGCTATACAGATAAGCTTTAGATCTTTTGCATTATCCATAAGTTCATCTGTTATAACAACTTTGTTTGTCACTATAACGTTTGCATCTGTTATACGTTGTGCTGTTTGATCTGGGCTTGTTGTTTGGTGGATCACAACATCGCCAAGTTGATCAAAACCGCTTAAGTCTGTATCGCCGAATGTTAGTGCGTCTAAGATAGCTATTTTCATGTTTCTCCTTTTTAGATCCTCTGGTCAAGCCAGAGGATGACGGGTGGGTCAAGCCTGAGGATGACGGTGTATCGTCACTCCCTTTCACACTCTCGTCATTCCCAGCTTGACTCACACTCTCGTCATTCCCAGCTTGACTGGGAATCTAGTTTTATTTACTAAGAGTCTTTCACTTTTTTTATAAGCTCACGAGACTTCTCTAGTGCCTTATCTACCTTGTCAAACACTAAAGCTACAGCTAAACGACGCCCCTTATGAGCTTCTGGTTTTCCAAACACTCTAACATATGAGTTATCGCTAAATAGGCTATCATCAACCTCTACGACAGGTGCATATGAATCTACTTCACTTTTAAATGCTGCAGATGCACCATCTCCGTAAAATGTAAATCCTAAAGGTAGTCCTAACACTGCACGCAGATGGATAGCAAACTCACTTTGACTTTGAGTGATCAGTGTTACCATACCTGTATCGTGTGGACGTGGACTTACTTCTGAGAAGTAAACCTCATCACCTTTTACAAAAAGTTCAACTCCAAAAAGCCCCTGACCGCCTAAACCATCAGTGATGCGTTTTGCAATATCTTGAGCATTTTCTAGTGCTTTTGGGCTCATCTGCATTGGTTGCCATGAAAACACATAGTCACCATCACGTTGTTCATGTCCGATCGGCTCACAAAACACTGTCTCTTTACCATTTCGTGCAGTTAATAGTGTGATCTCATAGTCAAAGTCTACAAAAGCTTCAACGATCAACTCACTTGCATCACCACGAGCCTCTTTTGCCTCTTCCCAAGATGCTGGAATATCTGCTTCACTTTTAGCAACACTTTGACCATGCCCAGAACTACTCATAACAGGCTTAATAACTACAGGAAAACCAAGTTCTTTTGCAGCTTCTAGTAAACCATCTTGTGTAGTTACAAACTTATATGGACCTGTTTTTAGTCCAAGCTCTTCTGCAGCAAATGTACGGATATTTTTTCTGTTCATTGTTTTGTTTACTGCATCTGCATTTGGGATCACGTTAAAGCCCTCTTTTTCAGCTTCTAAAAGTGCATCGATGGAGAGTGCTTCAACTTCTGGGAGTATGAAGTCCGGCTTTTCACAGCGGATGATCTCTAAGAGTGCATCTTTGTTTTGCATATTTACAACATATGAGCGGTGAGCTACTTGGTGTGCTGGAGCATTTTCGTACTTGTCAACAGCTATGGTTTCAAGACCTAGTCTTTGAGCTTCGATCACAACTTCACGACCAAGCTCTCCAGAGCCGAGCAACATTACTTTTTTTGAGTTTGATTTAAGGGGGGCAGCAAATTTCATTAATACTTTTCCTAATGTAAAATAGTTATGAAATTATAACAAAGATTTTGTGGACATAAGAATACGTCATTCCCAACTCCGCGTTTCGTCATTCCCAACTTGATTGGGAATCTATCCTACTGTTTTAGTCCAATAAGTGTCTGAAGTAACTGATCAGATGTTGTTATCGTTTTACCATTTGCTTGGAAACCACGCTGAACAATGATAAGCTGAGTAAGTGAGCGTGAAAGGTCAACATTTGATGCTTCAAGTGCTGAAGCTTGCATAAACCCACGACCTGAAGTTGCTGCAGTACCAATAATTGGATCACCTGAGTTTGCCGTTTGGTTATAAACGTTTCCACCCTCAGTTGATAGACCCTCATTATTAGTAAACTTAGCCATTGCGATCTGTGCTAAACCAAAACTTCTACCATTAGAAAACGAACCAATAAGTGTACCACTTTGGTCAATTCTAATACCTGTTAAATCACCACCAGTATATCCATCTTGAGATATCCCAGATGTTGAAGAGGTACTGTCAAAACTTGTCATACCATCAAATCCACTAGCAGTACCAAAGTTAAGTGCTACTTGTTGATCTGGAGCTGAACCATTGTTACCGCTAAAAGAGATATTTGGTGGATCGTATGTAGATAGTGATCCATCGTTGTTAAACTTAACCTGACCCGTTTTTTCATTAAACGGCTCTACGGTGTCGATTGTAGCAGGTGATGGGACTGATATTTTCATATCCCAAGTTGAACCTGTGTTTGTATCAAGTGCTACTTTTCTAAACTCCATTCTTAGTGTATGTTTTGATCCTAGTGAATCGTAAACATCGATTGAACTTGAGTGAGTAGCAGCGTTAAAGCTACCTGAAAATGCTTTACCACCACTTGAAACAGGTAAAACTGAGTTCATAGCCTGCATACTTTGAGTAAACCTTGCATTTTCTGTTGTTCCATTTTCAACTATTGCAGATATCTGTAGATTTATATCATAGTCATCAGCACTACCACCTGGATTCTCAATCTGGAATTTACCAGACTCATTTACAGATACCTCCACATTCGCAAGACCACCTACGCCACCATCATGATCACGTGCTTGGTTTTCTAGTGCCTCTCTTAAATCTGCCATTGAAGTAAATGCTTTATCGATCCCTGCAACTGTTGAACTTCCTGTTGGATCGTATCTGTATCTGTAGGCTGTTTCTTCCACACCTTTTGTACTACCTACAGCTAAACCAGAACCATCAGCAGCACCAACATTTGTTACACGGATATTGTGTGATGCTGATGAGCTTGAGTTTGTATTGATTAAAGATATTAAACCAGTAGCTGAATCATAAGATGCTTCTACCCCTGTTATTGAAGTTTGTCCATTTATTGCTGAGACATATCTAGCACCATTTTCCCCTGCAGTATTTCCAGCTAAACCACCTGTGGTTGTGATCTGCTTAGTTGAACCATCATCTAGCTCAAAAGTGATATCAAGCTCAGCTGCACCTGCTGAAACAGGTGCAGCACCCTCTTTAGTTGAAGCTGAAAAAGATGCCCAAATCCCTTGATCTTTTTGAATAGAAAAACCTTCTCCAACATCGTTAAACATTACACCTATATCGCCTGATTCTATTGGATTTCCATTTTCATCAAGAGCTGGAGGAGTTGGTGCTGCCGGAGCTGCACCACTTGGAACTCTGTATGCTGCAGACATACTCTCTATTGTGTTACCTGAGTTTAAGTTAGCTTTTAAAATAACATTTTCTGAAGCTGAAGCAGGTGTTGTAAGACCAGGTGCTATTTTTATACTAGTGATCGGTGCAGTTGAGTCAACCTTTCCAGTTTCATCATCTCTAATCCAACCCTGAGCAATAAAACCGTTGTTATCAACAAAGTTACCATTTGCATCAAATTTAAAATCCCCTGCTCGTGTATACTTGTAACTACTTCCTGCATCAGGGGATACTATAAAAAACCCATCACCTTGGATCGCAACATCTGTATTTTTATCTGAGTTTTGAACAGAACCTTGTGAGAAGATTCTTGTCATTGAACTAACAGTAGTACCAAGACCAACTTGAACTGGGTTTTTACCACCAAGATTACCTTGTGGAGCAGTTGCTATAGCTTTTGTTTGAGCTAACAGATCTGAAAAGTTTGCACGTGAATATTTGTAACCAGTTGTATTAACATTTGCTATATTGTTTGATTCTACGTCCATCGCAATTTGATGAGACTGTAGACCCGATACACCGGAAAAAAGTGATTTTAACATATTAAACCCTTTTGTATTTATCTCACTTTTTGAGATAGTTATATTAGTAAGATATATGTAGCATTAATTGTTCCAACTTATGCATCCATATTTAAAGCTTTTTGCATCATCTGATCAGCTGTTGTTACTGACTTTGCATTTGCGTCATACGATCTTTGCAGCACTATTAGCTGTGTAAGTGACTCTTCCATAGCAACATTTGAGTTTTCAAGCCTATAGGTCATAACTTTTGCACCAACTGTATTTTCACCGTTTTCATCCTGCATGAAAAATGGATCACCGCTGTTAGATGTAGGTCTAAAGTTTGAGTTACCTGAACGCTCTAACCCTTGATCATTTTGAAAATGGTAAACTCCTATCTGACCAACAGAAGACTGTACACCATTTGAAAACATAGCTACAACTTCAGCATTTCTATTTATATCGTAACCTGCAAGATCACCTTTTAGTGTCCCATCTGACTCTGAAGAGGCAGTTACTGGTGAGTCTGCAGAGAGCGTGATCCCATTAAAGTCACTTCCAAGGTCTATCTCAAGCTCACTTCCATTGTTGTCCATTGTAGTAAGTGTTGATGATATTAAGCCACCGTTGCCATCAAACATGACTGTACCAGTTTTAGTATCATAAAGTGTCTCACCATTTAAACTACTCAAAGCTGCTGAAACTTCCCATGAACTACCTTCTTGAGGTTGGTTTTGAGACTTTTTAAAACTCAGATTAAGGGCATTTTTATCACCGTTTGAATCTATTACACTTGCACCTATTTTAGCTATCCCATCCTCTTGGTTCATGTCTAAATTTCCATAGAATTTAGCATAAGTTGAGGCTTCTCCAGGGTGGGTTAGGTCTTGTGGAAAGCGTAGGATTTCACTTTGTTCTACATTACCTAGGGATACTTCATTAAGGGTATTTGTTAGAGTTGAGTTTTCGTAGTTAATATTATCTGCCATAGTTCCTAGAACGTAATTTCCATCTGGTGTGACTAACCCTGAGTCAGCGTCAAATGTAAAGTTACCAGCTCTTGTAAACTCAGGTCCATACTTCCCTTGCACTCCAAACCAACCACTACCCTCTATGGCTACATCTGTACTTCTATCAGATAAACTATATGCACCATTTTCTAAAACCATGGAGTTTGCTTGTATTTTTGTACCAGCACCTATTGTTGAACTGTTTGGCGAGCTTGCAGATGATACTGCATCTTCAAAAAGGTTGGAAAACTCTGCCCTATTTGCACGAAACCCGAGTGTAGATACATTTGAAATATTATTAGCTGTTACATCGATCGCTGTTTGGCCTGACTTTAAGCCCGTAACACCTGTATAAAAAGCTTGAATCATCATGGTTTTATCCTTAGTAAACCTCTTTAATATCTTCTAATGGCACATAGTTTGAACCAAGTTTAACTAGTGATTTTCCATCTTCAAATCTTACAGACTCTATTGGGTATGCTCCAAGTCTTGTTGCGTTTTCACTGCCATCTGGACTTTTGTATGCAGAGTTTACTCTGTATACACCACTCTCTACATAGTTTCCTTGTGTATCTCTACCATCCCAGTCAAACTGATAAACACCTGCAGATTTTGGATCTTCTATATCTATCTTGGCTACTACATTATCTTCTAAGTCTGTTATATTTACTGTACCACTTGCAACATATTCTGGAAAGTACAGCTCAAAAGATGTAGTTGAACCCTCGTCATGTTTAACAGCATCACTTCCAAGATCAGCTCTTTTTCCTATAGCTGCGATCGTTGAGAACTCTTTTGTGTTTGCTAAAGATTTCGATAATGCTTCTAGTGATTTGTTTGTGTTTTCAGCAGATTCAAGTGATGCTAGTTGTGAAGTTTGTGTTAAAATCTTTTCACTATCCATAGGCTCAGTTGGATCTTGGTGTTGAAGCTCAACAAGTAAAAGCTTCATAAAGTCATCTTTACCTAAAATACCTTTATCGTCTGGTTTTTTTTCTGGTTCTTTGTACTGCCCGTTAGTTGCTACATTTTCACCTATTGCATTAATAGCCATAACATACTCCTTAATTTTATTTCATAAAATGAAGGGAACCTTCATCTTTGTTTCATAACGATGACATGAGTAATCATATCATCTACGCTAACGCTAGGTTTCCTTCGGCAGGAAGCCATCGCAACTTATTGCTCTTTGTTTTATTTCATAAAATCTATGCGTAGCTAGGAACTACGATCTCTAAAGAGCTTAAAACCTCTTCGTTTTGCTCTTCATTGTCAAAGTAGTTGTACTCTTGACTTGCCTGTTGATTTTGTCTGTGGTTTTGCTGCTGTTGGTTTGCACCACTCCCATCAGATGAACCACTATTAAAGTTTAATGTAGCATTTTGTATTCCACTATTGTTTAGTTGAACTTTTAGGTCGTTTGCATTCATTGCTAGTGCATTTATTGCTACATTGTTTGAGCTTATGTTTACATGTAAATTTTTACCACGCTGAACAACTGTTAGGTCAACCTCTCCCAAGTTTTGAGGGTTTAGTTGAACTCTTACCCTTGTAAAAGGTGACTTGTAGTTATCGATCGCTTGTTTTACATCTGCTGAGAGATACTTTGTCATCTGTTTGGCTTCGTTTATCTTTACTTCAAAGCTATCTGCTTTTGGGGTAGTTAAGATGTTTTCTTGCTTTGTTGTTGTACTTGTCTCACTAGTCTCGCCTCTTAGTAGTGACTCAAGTGAGTTTTGAGCTTGTGTTGAGTTTTGTGCACTTGGAGCTATAACCTTAGCGGTAGCTACTGAAAAATCTGAGGTTATGTTTATGCCAGAGGTATCAAGTTTTTGTGGTTTGTCTCCACGCAGTAGTAGTTTTAGAGTCTCATCTGCTCTTTGTTTTGCACTTTTTCTTAGAGGGTTTGATGGCTCAGTTAGTCTGTGCTCTCTTACTTGAAGTGTTTGTTCTGTTGTAACTACACTTTGGGTTATTTGAGCTTTAAAAAGTGGTGTGTGTCTTACCTCAGATTTAGATTCGTTTTTTATATCTTGCTTGACTTCTGATCTTGGTTCAGTTTTTATCTCTGGCTTTATTTGTGTTTTTGGTTCATTCTTAGTATCGGGTTTAATTTCTTGCTTTGCCTCTGACTTAATCTCAGTTTTTACCTCTTGTTTTACTTCAGTTTTTGCATCCTGTTTTACACCTGTTTTTACCTCTTGTTTTTCTTGAATTTTTGTTTCAGCTCTTGCTTCAAGCTTGACCTCTTGTTTAACTTGAGGTTTTATTTCTTGTTTTACCTCAGTTTTTTGCTCAGGCTTTGTATCTGTTTTTATATCTTGTTTTAGATCTAGGTTAGTTTTTTTTACTGATTGTGCATTTTCTTTTACATTTTCAAGAGATATCTTAGTAACATCAATATCAAACTTTTTTGCAACCTCCACTAAGCCTTTTAGAGTTTTAGGCAGGTCTTTGATCTGTGCTTTTTTGTAGCCATCACTTTGTGTTATCTGATCTTTTAGGTACTTTTTAGCATCTACTATTAGAGCTTTTAACTCTTTTGGGCTCATGTTTTTAGTTACTTGAGG
>JBEPWC010000073.1:0-8193 GCA_041642615.1 Sulfurimonas sp.
ACTTGGTGCGATAAAATTTGAAATTAGAGTATTTTGCTTTTTATTTAAAATAACTATAGGTCTCTCATGTGACTCTAACAACTCTGTTTCTTTTAAATTTAAACTAGCTAGTTTTTCTACACTTTGTAAATTTTTACACATTATTGCAAAAGGTTTAGTAGGTCTGTTTTTAAACTCTCTTAGTTTTTGAATCACTTCATCATTACTAGCATCACAAACTATATGAAAGCCTCCAATACCTTTTATAGCCACTATCTTTCCATCCATTATTTTTTTCGCAGTTTTTTCAATAGTTGCACTGAGTTTTGGTCCACATTTAGTACACGAAACTGGTTGGGCATGGTATCTTCTACTATTTGGATCGTTATAATCTTTTTGACACTCATCACACATCTCAAACTTAGACATAGATGTGTTCTTACGATCATATGGTAGTGTTTTTATGATCGAATACCTTGGACCACAGTTTGTACAGTTTGTTGCAAAATAGTCTTTAAACCTACCATTTTTTAAGTCTTCTAAACACTCATTACATACAGATATATCTGGAGACACCAGTGTTGTTTTTGAACAACTGTTCTCACTCTCTAGTATTGTAAACTTTTCTTCACTTGGATTGATCTCTATAAAAGATGTTTGGATTTTGTCAATATGAGCTAATGGTGGAAGTTGATATGTTAGTTTTTTATCAAAATCTTTGATGGCCTCTGTGGACCCTTGCAGCTCAACTTCTACACCACTTGATGTATTTTTTACATAACCTGCAAGACTTAAAGATGTTGCTATTTTATATACAAATGGTCGAAACCCAACACCTTGGACAACCCCCTCTATAAAATACCTTTTTCTAGTCATCTACGGATAGAGCCTTGGGAAAGTATGGATATGCTTGTGAAAACTTGCTAATTATTCGACTATGAAGTACAGAGTTTTCTAACATGCTTCCCATCATAATAAAATTACTTATCTTATATTTGTCTTTCAATTGGTTAAGTGCTGATATAGCCATATCTGCCAAAGCTTCAAAAATAGAGTAAGCAAGGTAGTGAGCATCACTGTCTGCTAGTTTAAAACTAATTATGGAACCTATAAAAGAACCATAATCAAACCCATCTTCTTTAAAAAAAGTATCAATCCTCAGTCCTCCGTTTCCATGAAATTCCAAGGACTTATTACTTAATGCAGTGTAGCCTCTATCGTCTAGTTCTAGTATTGTACAGAGTGTTTCAAAAAGATCGTATTGAGTGTTTTGCTTTAGCTCATTTAATAATTTAGGATATTTTTCATTCAAATTATTTAGTAATTTTGGTTTTTTCTCTCTAAATTCATCTAGGATCTTTGTTAGTTCAAACTTACCAAAGTTAAGAGCACGCTTTGTTTCATCTTTGTCTGTTACTAAAAAGCTTATTGAATTTTCAGCACTCAAGTTAACTCCCAAAGCTCTTCTTACACCTGCTTCTTCTGCTATATTTAAAAACCTGTTTAAAACATTATCTTCACTTAGATTACTTAACTTATTACAGAGCCCTAAAGTATCTTTTATTATCAACAACTGATCTTTAGTAATACTTACCTTAAACATCTCAAACTCTTTAAAAAAAAGATACTCCAATCCACTCTCTTTAGCATTTAAAGCACTTAGTGTTGATTTCATAGTATTTGGAGATTTTATGTAAATAAAGTTTTCTTTGGTAGAACTTTTTAGATCTTCATCTTTTATAGTCACCTTTATAGTTGGTTTCTCTATAGATAAAAGTGCATCAACTTCATTTTGTGTTAAATAAAATAGTTTATCTAACTTAGATGTATCTACTACTAAAAGAGTGTCCCCTTTAGTGTAGTGAGCAGAATAGTTATGGAGATCTTTAAAGTCTTTATTTCCACTGTTTGAATAGTGATCACATATTAAGGAATCATCTAAGTAGTGATCACTTGCAGGATCTCTCAATTTTAACAAACATTTTGGACATAGTGCTATATTATAATTTTTTGATTCAAATGAACTACTGTTCACCTCGATATCTTCTTGTTTTGTGTCAATCTCACCAATATATACAGAGTATGGTAAAAACTTTTGAGTGTTTTTGGAAAACCTCTCCAGTGCTTCTGGATCGCTATCGTCTAAAGTTAGTACAATCTCTCTTTCACATTTACTTACAGAACCATCAATCTCACTCTCATTTATGATCGATTGCAAAAAACCTGCAATGTATTCAGAGTCTGAATTATACTCGATGGTTTGCTTTATAGCCATTTTTATACTCACTTTGCGGATTTGCATAAGATAATAACACCTCATCTAAAGTATATTCATCATCTTTACGCTTATATTTTATACCTGCTCTATTAAGCTCAGCCATAGCTGCATCTATAAATTTAAAAAATTCATCCTTCATTTTGTCACTTAATCCAATATGTACGCTTTGAATATCTTCTGGAATAATACCAATTATGTTAACATCGGCCATCTTCTCAAGCATTGAGCATATCTCAAGCATCTCAACGATCTCAACCTCATGGGCTGTTTGCTTGTAACTACCTAAACCTAGCATCTCATTTGCAGGAAGATTATAAATTGAGCCTATTTCATCTTCCATTGTAATAGTATCTAGAATTAAAACCTTATCATAGTCTTGGTAATATGTCATAAGCCCAAACCCTAAAACTCCACCATCAACAAGTGTTACGTCACCTTCAAACTCATAGTTTTTATCAATATACTTCTGAGCATAAACACCAACACCTTCATCTTTAAAGATAATAGTACCGGCACCGACTATAGCAACTTTCATTATTTCACAACTCCATTTCTGCCTCTTTAGAGGCTAGCTTTAGTACCTTAGCGGTTAGCGTAGCCAGTGGAATTACTTCCAATGGCGTTCAAATAATAAAGCTTTCATTCTTTGTCTTCTTTAATAAATTTATTACCACCAACAACAATGTTAATGTCACCCTCTTGCCAAAACATTGTACGCCATATTTGATAATATACATGAAACATTACCCAACCAATTAAAAAATACATTGTAAGGTGATGCGAATATCTTACATCCATATATGTTCCACCAGTAACAATAACTGTCCAGTCAGTTGCAAAATGCAACATCCAAGGCCACCATTCACCAATAGAACTTTGTCCGTGAGCAAGACCATGTACATATAGTTGAAGTCCTGTAAGCAGCATCCAGATTAACAATAGATGAAATATTAAAAAGAACACAGAATTGTAACTATCTGCATGTTCTGAATTAAAGTTTTTCACTTTATTTAGTGTAATCAGATTATAAAACACTTCAAAAAACTCTTTTATATTTTTTCTATTTGGTATAACTTTTTTATAAGCTTTATCAAATCTTGAAAAATAATAAAGATACGCAATTACTATACTACTCACATCAAATATAATAGCTACAATAAAGTGTACCCATCTGTTCCAAGCCATTACGTACTTATCAACAGCAGGATCGGCTATAAATGTTTGATAATAAGGATCAGCAATATATAACCCTGTCACAACTGCAGCAATCATACAAAAAACATTTAACCAATGGTTCCAACGCATCCATATTGTCATACGTCTTATTCTTTTATAACTCATTTTTTTCCTCCGAAAATGCTCATTTATTCGCATAATTTCTTTGGTTGCGAACCTATAAAAGTGAAGCAGTTCACTTTTACTAAACGGTTCTCACCTTAAATAGAACAGCTTGTATTTACTTTAAACTTACTAAGTTCCTTACCTTTTGTATCTACTATATGAACAGCACAAGCTATACATGGGTCAAAACTGTGTACAGTTTTTAATATTTCAATCGGTTGATTAACATCTGCTACTTTAATTCCTATTAGTGAAGCCTCATATGCACCCATTCTACCTTTATGATCTCTTGGTGCTGCATTCCAAGTTGATGGAACTACCGCTTGGTAGTTTTCAATCTTACCATCTTTTATTTTAACCCAGTGACCAAGTCCACCACGAGGAGCTTCAGCAAGACCGTACCCTTTTGTATCTTTGCTAACTTTCTCAAAATCAAATTCTGTCCAAGTACTTAGATCACCAGCAGCAACATTTGCAGCTAACTCATCTACCCACTCAAGCATTACATCAGCCATAAGCTCAGTCTCTATTGCACGAGCAGCTGTACGACCTACAGTTGAAAAAAGTGCAGCAGTAGGAGCTGGTTTACCAAGCCCTAGTTTATCACCAAGAAGTGCTAAAAAGTTTGTTACATACCTTGTAATACGCTCATCACCTGCAGCTACACCAACTACCATACGTGCCAGTGGTCCAACCTCAACGCGTGTGTCATCATAGATAGGAGACTTAATCCAAGAGTATTTTTCATCTGTTTTTAAATAAGCATATCCATCATCTTTTTTCTCCATACCTGTATAGTTTGGATTTGTAGTTCCATCATAAGGGTGTTGAGGACCTTTTGCATCGTACCAAGAGTGTGTAACATCTTCAGCAACTTTACTTTGATCAAAGGGGTGAAGTGTTGATAGATCTCCATTTAACACTACTCCACTAGGAAATAGGTTTTTAGCATTATAAAAACCTGTATCATCAAGTTTAAAGTCCCCATAACTCATAAAGTTTTTAAGACCAGCTCCTTCACCTTCAAGTGCCTCATCAACATACATAGCACCTGCCATAGCCAAGTCTGGAAGATATGCAGTCTTTATAAAATGAGTGAACTTTTTAAGGAGTGTTTTAAACTGAGCTATACGAGCCGGGTTTTGAATATCTTGAACACAAGTTACACCACCAACTACAAATGACTGAGGGTGAGGCATTTTACCACCAAATATAGCCATAAGTTTTGCAGCATCACGTTGCAAGTCAAGTGCTTGAAGATAGTGAGCTGTTGCAATTAAGTTTTGTTCTGGTGATAGCTTATAAGCTTTGCTTCCCCAGTATGCATTTGAAAAAATCCCCAAGCGACCCTGCTTAACAAACTTGGTTAAACGTTCTTTTACCTGAATAAGTTCAGATTCACTTACACCATAAGGTGTTCTAGACCATTTAAATGACTCCTCTTGTGCTTTTTTAGGATCGCCTTTAAGTGCATCAACCAAGTCGACCCAGTCAAGTCCGTGAAGATGGTAAAAATGAACTACATGATCATGTATATAAAGTGCTCCTTGAACAAGGTTTCTAACAAGTCTTGCATTTTTAGGGATAGTAATATCAAACGCATCTTCAACAGCTTCAATACTTCTTTGGTAGTGAGTACCTGTACAAACACCACATATACGCATAGCCAAAAGCCCTGCATCACGTGGATCACGACCCTTTAGAATTGTTTCTATACCTCTAAACATAGTTGAACTTGCAAATGCATCAGTAATTACATTGTTCTCATCAATTACCGCCTCAACCCTTAAGTGTCCTTCAATCCTAGTAATTGGATCTACTATTATGTGTTGTGATTTTGACATTATTCAGCTCCCTCTTTACATTCTTCTTTTTTTCCGCCAATTGCACTAGCAGCTGCATGGATACCGATACCGATACCTGCTGCTGTTAATAATCCTAAACCAAACTCGTCTACAGTTTTTTCAACTCCACCAGTTGGAGCTTTAAAGTGAGTATCTGCCATTGGACGCTCTTGAGCATATTTATCCCAAAACTGCGGTTCACTACAACCGATACAACCATGCCCAGCACCAATAGGCCAGTTAACACCTTCGTTATAACGTATAATTGAACAGTTGTTAAATGTCATAGGACCTTTACATCCCATTTTGTAAAGACAGAAGTTATTTTTAGCACCTACATCACCCCACTCTTCTACAAACTCACCTGCATCAAAGTGAGCACGTCGCTCACAGTTGTCATGGATTCTATATCCAAATGCAAATTTAGGACGATTTAGATGATCAAGTTCAGGTATCTGACCAGTAAGTACATAATGTAGAATTGTTCCAGTAATATTTGCAGGGTTTGCAGGACAAGCAGGTATATTAATGATTGGTTTACCGCTTATTATGTCTTGAACACCAACTGCACCTGTAGGGTTTGGAGATGCTGCTGGTACACCACCAAAAGTAGCACATGTTCCAACTGCAACTAAAGCAGCTGCATTATGTGATACGTGTCTTAAGTGTTCTTCAAAAGTTTCACCCTTAGCACCGATGGTGCCGTAGTAACCATCCATTCCGGTTGGAATAGAACCTTCAACTATACATATATACTTACCTTTAAATGTCTTCATAGCCTCTTCAAGGTGTTCTTCAGCTTGATGTCCAGCTGCTGCTTGAACTGTGTGGTTAAACTCAAGAGAAATCACCTCTAAAATAAGTTCATCTATGGTTGGAGCATCACTTCTTAAGATCGCCTCTGTATTTCCAGCACAATCTTGAAGCTCTAACCAAATAACGGGAACACGGTTCATAAGTTCCGCTGCTTTGGCTACAAGTGGAGTAAAGTTAGAAGGAAGCATTAAAGCTGCACAGGTAGCACTAGCCCACTTCATAAAATCTCTTCTCGTTAGACCCTCTGCTTCTAAAACATTTGCTATAGAGTTTTTAGTAGCTACCTCAGTAAGTTCCAGTTCATTTAATCTTTTAGTCATAGTACGCATTAAAGAATCATAATACTCAGCCCCAAGGTTAGTATTTACATTAGATCCTTTAACACTAAACATTTTTGCTAAAGCTTCTCTTCTTTCTACCATTGTCCACCCTTTCAAAATTCTTTATTATTCAGTAAATGAATAATCATTCAATAAATTCTATATAAATAAAACTTTGATATAACTTATATTTATATTTTTAAAAAATGATAGGAGGATTTTATTTTTCAATGGGTGGTACAAACTGAACAAACGTCAAAGGTTTTAAATACAAGTTCAGCAGTTAGTTCATCTTCTAGTCCAATCATAGCTTTTTGTGAAACACCTGGATTTTCTTTTACTCCACCTGCTAGATTCCACTGCGTAGGTGTGATTATTTCATATTTTTTTATGATGCCATTTTGGAGTTTAACCTTATGTATTAGTGATCCTCGTGCCGCTTCAACTGCACCTACACCAGAGGCGCTAATCTTTGATATATCTAAAGATGGCTTTATGTATGATGGTTCACTTATATCTAATTCTTTTAGTAGAGTTTTAGAATGGTTCAGTAACTGTGCAATTTCACATACCCTTGCTAGTATTCTACTAAATATACTATCACCGTATTTTCTATGGGCATCTTTTATTAATGGGTTTTTGTTTAGCATTGCCCGTGAGAGTGGACCAACTTCATAATATTCATCTTTAAAAGAGACATTTTTTGCAAAAGATGATTTTTGTTCAACCTCTTTTACATGTTCGTAATACACCCTCTTGGTCACCCTTGTTTTATGCGATTTTCCACTTCTAAAAAATGAGCTGTTTCCAAAAACTATAAACCTGTCATAACTTTTTCCAAGACTGCACCATTGTCTTTGTTTAATTTCATTTAAAATCTTAGAGAGATCACCTGAGCTTTTTACTGCCATATCAACATTAGAACAACCTATAAACTTTTCAACTTTATTATCTACAAGACTTTTTTCAAAAAATTTAATAAGCTCTTCTATATAACTCTCAACTTTTACAATATCCATACTAGTTACATCTGATACTACCCCTCCAACTATCGCGTAAGATGTATGTGGGTATTGACCACCAAATACAGCTATAGCTTTTGACATTATTTGTGAAGGATATGAAGCTTTTAAAATCTCTTGTTTAAATCCAAATAGTGGAAAAAGTGTAAGATAAAACCATTTAAAATGGTTATGGATAAGCTCAAAATTAAGAGTAAGTTCTCTTATTATTTGAGCCTTTTTAGAGATCTCTATATTTTCATAACAACTCTCTAAAGCTTTTACGGTAGCCATCAAGTGTGCGTGGTTACATATTCCGCATACTCTTGGGTTTATAACTAAAGCGTCTTGTGCAGCTCTGCCTTGAAGTATATTTTCGATCCCCCTTGTAGAGTTAAAGCTTATATCTACAAACTCTATTTTTTCATCTTTAAATCTAAAGTCAAGTGTAGCCTCACCCTCTATTTTTTCTATAAGCTTAATCATAAATCAACTTCTTTTCTAATCTGTCTATTTTAAATGCTTTTGTAATTCCGGCGAGTGTAAGGTATGTTCTTTTACCAATATCCAAAGGGAGATTTTCAGGTATACCCATATTTTTCTTTGTGCTAAAA
>JBEPWC010000074.1:0-3608 GCA_041642615.1 Sulfurimonas sp.
ACACAGTAACCCAGATGTGTGGTAGTAACGGTAGTGGTCAAGGTAACAATGGTATTGACCAAGAGGAATTTAGAAAGTGTAAAGAGTGTATATTTGGTAAAAACACACAGTTTGTATGTTCAAGGGACAACTTTGCTATTCGTCCAGAAGCGTTAATGATAAAAATAAATGATCAAAATCAAACAAACTCAGCAGCAAAAGTTAGAATAGATGATGACGTATCTGGCGTTATCACCCCTGTTACTAAATTTACAAATTTAGCAGCAGGCTACAAATACTCGATGGAGATATATGCTGTTAACCATCTTGACAATAATCCTTCGGTTGGCTACACTAAAACATTGAACCTAGACCCTGACGATGGAGACAATATACTATTTGAGTGGACTGAACCAAATCCTGTTACGTGTAACGATGAAGCAAATATCTCAACAAGCAGATATATGTCAAATGGATATACAGAGTTTAATACTACTATGCCTAATGTTGGTATTTACAATTTTTCTGCCATCGATAAGACATGGACAGCTGTAGACAGAGAGCCTCTTTATCGTAACCACCACGACCTAGACCCATACTTACAAGGAGCTGATGTGCTTGATTGTGTAGAGGGTTCATCGATCACTATATTAGAAAATGCTACAATCGGTGGAACTAGTATTGCAATGAATGGGTGTGATATTAGCTCAGATCACAACTCATCTGAATCAAACATAAAGTATAGGGACTATAACATAAGTGTACACCCTTACAAATTTACTTCAACCGTGACACCTACACTAGGAATAAACGACAACCCTCTTGTAACAGGTAGTTTTATCTACATGTCAAGTATTAATTTAAACGAAGATATGGCATTACACCTAAATGGAGATATAGTAGCTTCAGGGTTTGACAACTCACAGCTATCAAACTTCACTTCATCTTGTTATGCACAGAACCTAAACTTGATAGTTGAGAACAATGTAACTGTAGGCTCAAACCCTGCTTACAGATACCAATATCACAACGACAACATGGCTATACTTGACATGAACAACATTTTAAGCAATATAAATAATAATATTGTTATTCAATCTGCAAACTTTTTAGATGATCAAAACGGTTCTTTATCCCAAGAACTTCACTTAAACTTTGACAGAGTAGTAAATATACCCTCAAACCCTATTGTAGTAAGTTATGACGATTATAATATCACATGTCAAACACCTGCTAATTGTAGATTTAACGCAGACCTAATACCAAACAAAGAAACAGAGTTTAGCTTAAACATAGATCAAAACATAACACATATATATGGCCGTACAAATGCACCAAGAAAAGTTTTCACTGGCGATACAGGAAATTCGTTTATCTATTTTGAAGCGTACTGTTTTGGTACAGACACTTATGGTCAAGCTTGTCAAAAGTCAAGACTTCCTAATGGAACTGACTCTAACTCTACTAACGATCCAAGATGGTTTGTAAATACACTACATACCGCAAATGATGGAGTAGTTGGAGATATAACACAAAAAAATGCTTCAAATATTTATGATGTTATAAATCCTACTTTTGGAGCACCTACGCAAATTACTCTAAACTACAATGGCACCCGTGGTTACCCTTACAAAGCCACTATGGAAAACAACGCTTCTAGTTGGCTTATCTACAACCCTTATAACCCTAACGATATAAACAATGAATTTGATGTAGAATTTGTAAAAAGTAGTGCTGATTGGGCTGGTGTAGATGATGCAGAATCAGCAACTGAAAACAATGCATCAACAAAGACAAATAGGAGGATCATGTGGTAAACTCTAAAAGAGGTGCATTTACACTTATAGAGCTTATTTTTGCCATAGTGATCATAGCTATAAGTGTTGCATCTGTACCTATTATGACAAACGCTATTGGAAAAGGTGTTGAGAACAACCTTGTTCAAGAGACAATCTTTGGTGCATCTGCACAGATGAACCAAGTCCTTTCTCATAGATGGGATGAAAACTCCATAGATGAAGCTGATGATCCAGATGCTACTGGACTAGCTAGAGTTATAGACCGAAATGGTACAAGCTGTGATGAAAACAAGTTAAAGCCTGGTCATATACTACAACAACTACACAGAAGATGTTTAGACGACAACTCTACAAGAGTCTCTGCAACGTTTGGAATGGATGGAGCAGAAACTGTTAGAGATGATGTAGACGATTTTGATGGAGTCTCCGGAGATCTTTTTACAGGTGGTAGTTCGTCTGATGCCTATAAACAGGTTTACACTTATGATATAGATGTAAATTCATCAAATTTTGATGGAAGACTTGGTGTATCAGATGAAGCTAAAGAGGTTGTTGTAACAGTTAAGGATGAAGATGGAGATGTGATCTCGGAGCTAAATGCATATACTTTTAATATAGGTGAAGTTGACTATTACAAAAGGATGTATCCATGATACAAAAAGGTTCTAAACATTTTTTTAAGCCAGCATTTACAATGCTAGAACTTATCTTTGTAATAGTGATCATAGGGGTTTTAAGTAAATTTGGAATCGATCTTATGGCAAAAGCGTATGAGAACTACATATTTACACAGATCAACAACAGACTACAAAACCAAAGTGGTACTGCTGTAGAGTTTATAGCAAAACGACTATCATACCGTATACCAGACTCAGTTATAGGAAGAGTTGGTGCTACAGACTACGATGGTGTTCAGGAGTTAAATACCTCTAAAAGCTACATGGTACTTGAGTGGGTAGCTACAGATATAGATGGTTGGAGAGGTGATGATGCTCCACTTTGGAGTGGGATAGCTGATCTAAATGCATCTAGCAATTCACATATAGCTACACCAAATACAGATATATCTAAAATAAACAGCTTAATAGATACGCTATCTCAAGGCGATAGTGATATAGATGATGCTGCGATCTATTTTATAGGTTCAAACAGTGATGTCCAAACAGGATATGGTTGGCAAGGTGGTGATACACTATCTGGTGTTAGTGCTACAATGCACCCTATCACAACAGCATCAGATAATAACCTTAGTGGTAACTTTGCAGGAGTTGATCTATATGAGTACTACAAACTAGCATGGACTGGAAATGCCATAGCTATAGAAGATGACCTTAAGGGTAATAATACCTATAATTTAGCATTTTACTATGACTATCAACCATGGAATGCTCAAAACTACCTACAACATGGAAAAAAATCTATAATTATGGAAAATGTTTCAACTTTTCAGTTTATAGGTGTTGGGTCAATGATCAAAGTTCAGGTCTGTGTAAGAAGTGAATTAACAAGTGGAGCACATGCGATATGCAAAGAAAAAACAGTATTTTAGCACATCTAAAAAAGCAAAAAAACTTTAGGACTAAACATAACAAAAGAGATGGGTTTGCTATGATCATGGCAGTTGGTGTGATCATAATGATCTCAACAATAATGCTACTTTCACTAAACACAACAGCTTCAACCTCTAAAAGGACTGTTGATCTATACCTTTATGAACAAGCTGAGCTTCATACAAAAAGTGCTATAGAGTATGCACTATACGAAATAGCAAGAAATGGATGTGTTAACAACTTATCTATCAATCCTCCTCTTGATGGAGTATATGATATA
>JBEPWC010000074.1:3618-8173 GCA_041642615.1 Sulfurimonas sp.
ATATCGATATGCAATATATAGGAACCTCGGCATCTGCTTGTGATGACTACATAGACAATCTGCAAACCCCTGAGCAAAACGGCTCAGTTATGATGGATGTTACAGTTACAATCCCACCAAGTGTAACAGGGACTGAACCTGTGACTTTTTTTAGAAGAACTATACAAAAACTATGATATAATTCGCACCTTAAAACTTTTAAAAGGATTGATATGAATATCTCCCTAACTGGAAGACATTTAGAATTAACAGAGCCTATCAAAGCTCATATGACTTCGTCTATAGAGACTCTTAACAAATATAACATGGGTATAACAAGTGTAAATGTAGTTGCGTCTACTCAAAGTAAAAAGGGTAAAGACCACTCTATGGTAGAGTTTGTAATCAGCCTAGCTGGTAAAAACTCAGTGATCATTAAACAAAATGATGATGATCTTTATGCTGCTATTGACATAGCTATAGAGCGTGCTCAAAAAGCTCTTCGCCGTATGCACGATAGAGAGGTAGATCATCAAAAAGTTGGTCTAAATGAAGCTAAGGCTGAAAATGTAGATGTTAAAGAGGTAGCTGAAGCCATGGAAGATGAGATCGTTCCAGTTGAGCTTGACCTTTACAAACCTCGTGAAGTTGAGGATGTTTTAAACGATCTAAAAGAGAGCAACAAGATGTTTGATATCTTTATGGATAATGATCAAAAAACTCGTGTTCTTTACAAAAGAAATGATGGGAAGTTTGGGCTTTATTAGAAACTAGATCCTCTGGTCAAGCCAGAGGATGACGTTTGTGTGTCAAGCCAGAGGATGACGAAATACCGTCATTTCCAACTTGACAACTCCGTCATTTCCAACTTGACAACTCCGTCATTTCCAACTTGACAACTCCGTCATTCCCAACTTGATTGGGAATCTAATAAATCCTCCTTCACTTTTTTAACAATCTTTTCATCCTCAGCCAGATCGATCCACTTAAACTGAGTTCCACTCTGATTTACACCTTTTAGCAGATCTCCACTTTTTCTATACTTTAGATCCATATTTGCTATATCAAACCCACTTGTTGTATGGCAAAACTCATCTAAACGCTCAGATTTACTTGTGTTTGTATAAAGGTAGCAATACCCCTTAAGACCTGTACGACTTACACGTCCACGCAGTTGATGAAGTGTTGATAGCCCTAGTCTCTCAGCTCCTACGATCACAACCGTACTTAGTTTTGGTAAAGATATCCCAACCTCTACAACAGTTGTTGCAATCAGTATATTTCCATCAACTGCAAAGTCCAAAAGTACCTGTTCTTTGTCCTTGTCTTTTCCATGCGTTACATAAACACCATCAAATTTTTTCTCCCAGTAACTTCGTGCCTCATCTATACTTTGGTAGTCTAAAACCTCACTTTGTTCAACAAGCGGATATACTAAAAGAACCTGATTTCCCTTTGTGATCTCACTTTTTATGTGACTTAGCAGATCTTTAAAGTCTTGTTTATGTATAACACAACTTGTGATATCTTTTTGAAATGGTGTAGATGTGATCAGACTTACATCTATATGGGCGGTTTCGATCATAGCTTGTGTTCTTGGAATAGGTGTAGCTGAAAACTGTAAAAAGTGTGGTTTTTGATCTCCACTACTTACTAGTTTCTCAAGCATATTTCTCTGCTGTGTTCCAAAACGGTGCTGTTCATCTACCATTACTAAACTTGCCTTTGGAAGATCTCTATACAAAAGTGCATGAGTTCCAACTACTAGATCAAACTCACCTAGATCTATCTTTTTAGTTTTGTTTGTAACTAGTGCTATTTTTAGTTGTGGTAAAAACTTTTTAGCCTCTTCGTAAAGCTGGTTTGCAAGGATTGTCGTAGGAGACATAAGTATAGATCTATTTGGCATGTTCATATATGCAGATGCCAAGATAACCATCGTTTTTCCACTACCAACATCACCGACAATCATCCGTTTTGCAGCTACATCTTTACTAAGATCACTTTTTATATCTTCGATCGCCTCAAGCTGTTTTTGCGTTAGCTCAAATGGAAGTGTACTTGCCCACTCTGTGTAGTCTCTTGCAGATGAAGATATAGAGTTAAAATACCTTCTTTTAACACTGAGTTGTTTCATGTATGAAAATAATTCTGTGTATTTTAAAGCTTCTAATGTATCACTATCTAACTCTCTTGGCGGTAACTCCTTTGGAAAATGTAGTTTTAAAACCTCACTAGCAACATCTTCTTTTAAGCCCTCCTCTTTTAAACTCTCTAAAGATAGATTCTTTTTAACTAACCTCTGCATAACATCATTTCTAAGTTTTGTTTTGTATTTTGAAGTTACTAAACCAACTTGTGAGATCTTTTTTGGCATCGCTATTGTGCATTTTCCCATTTTACACTCACACATACCGTAGTAGTAGTTTCTATCACCCACTTTAAACTGATGCATCATGTAGGGTTTGGGACGAAAAAGTACACCTTGTATGTTGTATCCTAAGTTATGGGCATAAAAGGTAACTTGGATCGAGTTAGCAGCTCTGTAAACTGACTCAATTGTAGCATCGATCACTTGTGGAGTGTGTTCAACCAAAGAGGTTTTAAGTCTATGATCTTCGTATGAGTGTGGAGTGATCATCAAAAGCTCAAGGTGAGATGATATACCTAGTTTTTTAAACTTCTCTTGTGTATCTTTATCTAGCTTCACAACCACTCCTTTAATAACTTTAACAATTCTAAGCTAAAACAAAGAGGTTTTGCAAAAATATTGCATTTTGCAATATTTTTAGATTCCCAATCAAGTTGGGAATGACACCTATCTAGTAACTATAGCAAAACTCAACTCTAAGATCTCTTTGTGATCTTTTATAAAACTATTTAAATCCTCTAAAGTAAGTTTTCTTATCTTTTCTAACTCCACCTCTGAATAATCAAGTGGTAAACCTCTGTAGTAGTTTTGAAAAGTACGTCCTAGTCTTTGACTAAGTGTCTCAGTCCTTAAAGGCTCACTTCCAAGTAAAAACTTCTTAGTCTGATCTAGTTCATCTTCAGTTGCACCATCTTTTACAAAGTCAGCGATCACTTTTTTTACAGTTTTTTGAGCTTCATCTTTTGAGTCTATCTTTGTTTGAAGGTATCCGCTAAAGTAAGATGAAGACTTGTTCACATTTACCCTTGCATAAGCTGAGTATGCAAGTCCACGCTCAACTCTGATCTCCTCCATTAGCCTACTTCCAAATCCACCAGCTCCAAGGATAAAAGTAGCCACTCTAGCTTTGTAGTAATCCTCATCGCTAACATCCATATGGTAAGGCGATCCAAAGTAGATATAAGCTTGTTCAGTCTCTCTTTTTAAGATATTCTCTTTTGCTTTACTTACAACATCATATGATTTTAGCTTCTCCATCTTGCCATTTGGCATTTTAGATATGATCTTTTTTAGCTTTTTCTTTGTCTCTTTTAGTGAGATATCTCCACCAACAACCACTATAAGCCTGTTGCTAACAAGGTGCTTTTTCAAAAAACTCTTAACATCTTGAAGTTCGATCGACTTTACACTCTCAATAGTTCCAGAACCTGGATTTGCCAAAGGTGTATCTTTAAACATAAGAGACTTTAACTCATTTGATGCTACATAATCAAAGTCGTTTTGTTTTCTAGCTAAAGATCCTAGTCTTACAGATTTAACTTTTTCTAGTGCATCTTTACTTAGGTTTGGATCACCTAGTAACATATCAAGGTGCTTTAAGGCCTCATCAAATTCCTCTTTTATGCTTCCAACTTCTATAACAAAAGTCTCACGACCAGTTGTAGCTGAAATATGTATAGCTTTGGCTTCTAGTGCTTCTGCGAACTTAGAAGATCCCATCTTTTTAGTACCTTCACCCATCATAGATGCACTAAGTTTTGCAAGTCCTGCTTTGTTGTCATCTGCTATACTACCTGAGTTTTGAAAAACAAACTGCATATTAACAAGTGGTAACCTATCATCTTTTTCAAAAATTACCGGGATCACAAGATCATCTACTTTTATATATTCTACTTTTGCTGCCATTAAAACCTGTCCTATTAAAAAAAATAATATTAAGAGTATCTTCATACTAAAACCTCTCTAAGATCTCATATGCTGTGTTTCTGATCGCTGGTTTTTCGCCAAGATCACGTATGAGATGAACCATCTCATCTTTTGCCATTGCAAAACTAGCTCCAGCACTGCTTACTACATTTTCTTCCATCATAGTAGAACCTAGATCGTTTGCACCAAACTTTAGTGCCATCTGACCAATATATGGACCTTGAGTTACCCATGAACTTTGTATATTTGGCACATTGTCAAGGTAGAGTCTAGCTACAGCTAAAAGTCTTAAGTAGCGGTTTGAAGATGGTTTATCCATATCTGGTATCTGCTTGAGAAGTTCTGTGTTTTGACCCTGAAAACTCCACATAATAAACGCACGAAATCCACCAGTTTCATCTTGAAGCTCTCTTACCATATCAAGATGATCTATTATATCTTCATCACTCTCAACAGTTCCATACATCATAGTTGCAGTAGACATAATATCTAGCTTAT
>JBEPWC010000075.1:0-8008 GCA_041642615.1 Sulfurimonas sp.
AATATCTTTTATTCTAATTCGCTTCACTACCTTGTTTAATGTATATACCTTACATATCTCTATGTATCTTCTATACTAAAACAAGTCAGTAATCTTATTATTGTAGTTATTTAGTTGTTATAATTAATTGACCTAATTAATATTTCCATATTAACTATGTTTCTTAACTATAGTTGTTGACTTTAACAATTGTATTTTAAATGAACGTTTTGGTTTAAAAACCAAATTTAAATTCTTGATATAAAGAACTTAAATTTAGTCTTGAAACTTGTTTTTTGTGCTGATTGTGCTTAAAAAAGAAGCGAAGCGTACTAAAAGTACGTGAGTTTCTTTGTTAAGTGCAATCAGTGCAAAAAATGGTGGGCCTACCAGGACTTGAACCTGGGACCTCACCCTTATCAGGGGTGCACTCTAACCAGCTGAGCTATAGGCCCTTTTGGGGTGCTTTTAACTTTACTCTGCGTTGGAACCTTTACCTCAATCGTCACATAGTATAACTATGCTCCTCTTTCAGCAAAGAACCCGCCTTGATTAAAGCTAAAATCCCTCCCAAAACATCTTATTTTAAATGTTTCAAGAGTTACTCCCTTTATTGTGTCTATCTATTTCAATGATCACAGATCACTGAAAACTAAGTAAGCAACTTTCTAACAACTATTTGTTTCTCGTGTGAGATTTTCTTGTATGAGTCAATCAATCGAATGATTACTCTTTACTCTAGAAAGGAGGTGATCCAACCGCAGGTTCTCCTACGGTTACCTTGTTACGACTTCACCCCAGTCGCTAATTCCGCCGTAAGCGGTAGCCAGTTTGGCATTCCGATTTCGGGCGAAATCAACTCCCATGGTGTGACGGGCGGTGAGTACAAGACCCGGGAACGTATTCACCGTAGCATTGCTGATCTACGATTACTAGTGATTCCAGCTTCATGCTCTCGAGTTGCAGAGAACAATCCGAACTGAGAGACGCTTTAAGAGATTAGCTCCACCTCGCGGTATCGCAACTCTCTGTACGCCCCATTGTAGCACGTGTGTAGCCCTGGCCGTAAGGGCCATGATGACTTGACGTCGTCCTCACCTTCCTCCTCCTTACGAAGGCAGTCTCCTTAGAGTGCCCAGCCGAACTGCTGGCAACTAAGGACGAGGGTTGCGCTCGTTGCGGGACTTAACCCAACATCTCACGACACGAGCTGACGACAGCCGTGCAGCACCTGTTTTCAAGCTCCCCGAAGGGCACTAACTCGTCTCTGAGTTATTCTTTCAATGTCAAGGCCAGGTAAGGTTCTTCGCGTATCGTCGAATTAAACCACATGCTCCACCACTTGTGCGGGTCCCCGTCTATTCCTTTGAGTTTTAATCTTGCGACCGTACTCCCCAGGCGGAACACTTAATCCGTTAGGTGCATCACCGCAATGACAAGCATCGCGACGACTAGTGTTCATCGTTTAGGGCGTGGACTACCGGGGTATCTAATCCCGTTTGCTCCCCACGCTTTCACGCCTTAGCGTCAGTAATGTTCCAGGAGATCGCCTTCGCTTTAGGTATTCCTAGTGATATCTACGGATTTTACCCCTACACCACTAATTCCATCTCCCCCTCCCATACTCTAGGTTGCCAGTTTCAAGTGCAGTTCTACAGTTAAGCTGTAGGATTTCACACCTGACTTGACAACCCGCCTACGCGTCCTTTACGCCCAGTGATTCCGAGTAACGCTTGCTCCCTCCGTATTACCGCGGCTGCTGGCACGGAGTTAGCCGGAGCTTATTCATATGCTACCGTCATTTTCTTGGCATATAAAAGGAGTTTACACACCGAAATGCGTCATCCTCCACGCGGCGTTGCTGCATCAGAGTTTCCTCCATTGTGCAATATTCCTCACTGCTGCCTCCCGTAGGAGTCTGGTCCGTGTCTCAGTACCAGTGTGGCGGATCATCCTCTCAAACCCGCTACCCGTCATTGTCTTGGTGGTCTCTTACACCACCAACTAACTGATAGGAAATAGGCCGATCTCTAAGCAAAATTCGTTTCCCTCGCATACTTATGTATTAGAGGCATATGGGGTATTAATCACCGTTTCCAGTGGCTATCCCCCTCTTAGAGGCACGTTACCTATATATTACTCACCCGTGCGCCACTCGTCAGCATAGAGCAAGCTCTATCTGTTACCGTTCGACTTGCATGTGTTAAGCACGCCGCCAGCGTTCACTCTGAGCCAGGATCAAACTCTCCATAATTGAAGTTTATTTGACCTTTGCCCAAGAATCAAAATTCATTGGCTTTGTCTGCTACTGTATAATCGCTTATACTGTAACTGTATAGTATCTATTGCTATAGATACCCTATTGGGTATTTATAGAATAGACGGTTGTTGTTATTTAGTTTTATAAAGTAAACTCTATTTGCTAAGTAACTATTTCTCAATAGTTGTTAGTCCGTCTACTTACTTAGTTTTCAATGATCTCAAACAGCTCTCTATGACCCTTCAACTCGAAGTGTCTCTTGCGTTTGTGGAGCAGAATTATAGGAGAATGTTGCTTAATTTTGGCTTAGGCATCTAAAGAACTTTAGAAGTTTTTGCTTTACTGTTTTTTTGGATACTTTTTATATTTATTTATTGATGTGATAGTTGAGCATAAGAACAGATAGAGTTTTACCTAATCTTTATATATCAGTGAGAATTGTTAGCTGAATGAATCCAACCACCGCCTATAAGTTTATTATTATTATCATAAAATACTGCAGCTTGCCCTGTGGCTACACCGAACACATCTTCTTTTAACACTACACTTGCCTTATTATCTTCTATAGTAACATGACAAGGCACTGATTTAGTTCTGTATCTTAATTTGACATATGTATCAAACTCTTTTTTGTCATTAAACATATTTAAATCTTCTAATTCAACATAATTACATGCTAATTCTTCTCTTGTTCCAACAGTAATCTGATTTTTTTTGGCATCTATATTTAATACAAAGTGTGGCTCATGTGCACCATGAACTGTAAAGCCTTTTCTTTTTCCTATTGTATAGTGCATATACCCTTTATGATTACCAATAACATTTCCATCTTTATCTAATACTTCACCCTGCTTGTCAACATCTACATAATCTTTTAACAGATCTGTGTAGGTGGTATCAACAAAGCATATTTCTGATGACTCCTCTTGAGAAGCAAAAGATTCTAACCCCTTAATAGATGCAGCAAACTCTTTTATATCTGATTTTTTTCTATCCCCTAGTGGAAAAATCAATCTTGGTAAGATCTCTTTATTTACATAAAATAAAAAGTAACTTTGATCTTTGGTATCATCATCTGCTTTATAGAAAAACTCTCCGTCGGTTTTTATATAGTGCCCAGTAGCTAATAAATCTGCACCAATTTTATCTGCAAACTTGATCATCTCGCCAAATTTCAAGCTTCTATTGCAAAGTGCACATGGGTTGGGTGTTTGACCTTTTTCGTAAGTATCTATAAATGGTTGAAAAACCTCTTTTTTAAAGGTCTCTTGAAGGTCTAATACATGTAGTTTTATCCCAACAAAATCTGCAGCTTTTTTTGCACGCTCTAAATGTATCTCATGATAACCAGGTTTTGAATGAAGCTTCATATATAAACCCTCGACCACATAACCATCTTTTTTAAGAAGTAATGCTGTTACAGTAGAATCAACTCCACCACTCATTCCTACCAATACTTTTTTCATAATGCTAGTCAAAAAACTTTTTTAGTGATTTAAAGTATGTAGTGTCTTCTAAGCCTTCATCTTCTAAAATATCTATCTGATTATTTAATGACTTTTCAATCTCTGTTGCTACATACTCAAGATCATCTGTAAGGCAGATCAGATCTACATCCGCTTGGTCTATCATACCCGATTTTAATAGTTTAGATTTTACAAAATCAATAAGTGGAGTAAAAAACTCCTCCCCAACTACAAAAACTTTTACGCCAGTTACTTTTTTTGTTTGAATTAAAGTAAGAGCTTCAAAAAGCTCATCAAGCGTTCCATATCCTCCAGGAAATATAACATATGCCATTGAATACTTTACCAACATAACTTTTCTTGAAAAAAAATAATCAAAATTAAGATCAATTGTTGTATAGGGATTTGCAATCTGCTCAAAAGGAAGATCTATATTAAGCCCTATCGATTCTACATCACCATGTTCATGAGCACCACGATTAGCTGCTTCCATAATACCAGGACCACCACCACTAATAATATTAAAACCTCTTTTTGCGAGCATACTTGTTAGCTCTTTAGCTTTTTGGTAATAAAAATCGCTCTCTTTTGTTCTAGCACTGCCAAACACAGTAACAGTCGGACCTATTTCACCAAGCTCATCAAAACCCTTTACAAAGTCTGCAATGATTCTAAATACACTCCATGTGTCTGCAGATTTTATATCTTTTACGTATTTTTTACTTACATCTCTATTTTTTCTCATATTTTACGATTTTAATTGGTTTAACCTTTCTTTTTTTGTCCCTATAGTTGTTATCTGAATACCAAAGTTTCCATCTACTATTACAACTTCACCTTGGGCTATAATATGATTGTCCACTAGTATGTCTAAAGGATCGTTTGCTAACTGGTTTAACTCAACTACAGATCCTATATCCATATTTAAAACATCTTTTAAAAGCATCTTCTTTTTACCTATTCTAACACGAACAGGTAGCTTGACATCCATAATAAGTGATATATTGCTAATCTCACTAGGAGTTAAACTTGATTCATTAATCCCTACATTTTCAAGTGATGGTCCGGATGATTCATCCTTATATGACGATTCCTCTTCACCACTTCCAAATAAAGCTTTTTCTAAGTTCTCATCAACTATAAACATAAATAAAGCATCAATCGATTCTATTTTTATATCGTATTTGTGCATATTAGCATATTTTTCTAAACTTACTTCATTGTCATCACTTATATACTCTATGTCATCAACTTCAAACTTTAATACAGGGATCTCATTTTGAGAAGATAGTGTTGTATTTATTGTGCCAAATACAGTACTAATTGTCTCTTTTGTACCATCTAAATCATCTTCATTTATGCTATCTCTATTTTCTAGCTCTTCACCCATCATCAAATCAGATAAAGCTGCTGCTAGATTTGGAGTTACTGCAACCATAGCTTTTGCGTCAACCGCACCACTTACACTAAGTTTAACAAGTACAATCGGTGGTATGATGTTAGCCATCATATTTAGTTCTTGTTGCTCTTTTAAAGTCAAAGAGGGAGCAACTCCGATCATACTCTCTATGGTTGTAACTATTTCATCTTCTAAAAGTTTTATAAAATCACTCATATTATTCACCTATCGCTTCATCTTCATCTTCATCTTCGTCATCACCATTTATTATGTCTGACACTCCAGAGATTTTTTCATGACGTTTCTTCTCAAAGTTTTCTAGTGCACGCTTAACAGCATCTTTTTCTGTATCTATAACCTCTGTTATCTGTATAGACTTTCTAAACCTTCTAAGACCAATCTCCCCATGGAATCTATCTTTACCATCTATTGACACTGTAACTATATCATTTGCTGCTTCAGAGAGCCTAACTACATCACCATTTTGCAACTCTAAGATCTCACGAAGTGTTAACTCAGCATTTCCAAGATTTGCTTCTACTGTCACCTTAGCACCACCAAGCAAAACTTGAAGCTCTGTATTTCTACTTTTTTTAGAGTTTGTCTCATTTAGCATCAAATCTCTTGAAGCCAGACGAGGAAGTACAGGTTCTAGAGATATTACAGGATAACATATGTTCATCATACCAGAACTATGCCCAATGATGATCTCCATTACAACCATGACCACGATCTCATTTTGTGCTACGATCTGAACAACATTTGGGCTTGATTCTTTTGACTCTATATTTGGATAAACCTCCATAACTGGTCCCCAAGCCTCTTTTAGCGTACCCATCATTACACGCAAAATAGACTCAAATAGTGAGAGTTCTATGTCTGAAAATTCTCGTGATGCATCAAACGGCTCGCCCTTTCCACCAAGTAGACGATCTAGCATTGGAAAAGCGATCGTTGGGTTTATCTCGATCACTCCACTACCCTCTAATGGTTTAACTGAAAAAACATTAAAACTTGTAGGATTTGGCAGAGACATCAAAAACTCACCATATGTCATCTGATCAACTGAATGAAGCTGTATCTCTACAATTGAACGCATTATAGATGAAATTTGACTAGCTAGTGAGCGTGCCATCTTATCATGTATACCACGAAATGCACGAAGCTGCTCTTTTGAAACCCTGTTGGGTCTTTTAAAGTCATATAGCGTAGCTTGTTTTTGAGGCTGCGAGATCTCCTCAGTGGTATCTGGTAGATCACCACCCTCATCTTCTAGAACGTCTAAAAGGGAATCGATCTCATCTTGACTTAAAATGTCAGCCATTACTCACTCCCTACACTTTGTTTAATTTTTTGTATAATTGATTTATGGATTTGTGATATTCTAGATTCTGTAATATCTAAAATATCACTAATCTCCTTTAAGGTCAACTCTTCAAAATAATACAACTGAACAATCATCTGTTCACGCTCACTGTATGTGCCTAGTATTTTTTTAATCACATCTACAAGCTCATCTCTCTCAACTCTAGCAAGAGCTGCACCCTCATCACCAACTTGGAGTTGATCATGTAATGGCATAACAGTATATATACTTGAAGCTATCCTAGCTTCATGAACCTTCTCAACACTCTCATCAAGCATTACAGAAAGCTCTTCATCAGTTGGTTCTTGATCATTTTTAACCATATGCTCCTCTATGGCATAATCGATCTGTTTAACAAGCTTTCTACTAGCACGGCTTAGTATATCTAAACTTCTAAGATAATCAAGCATAGCCCCATATACACGTTTTTTGGCATAACCCCAAAAGGAATCATTTAATTTTTCATCGTATCTACGGGCTAACTTTATAAGCTCTTCTGTGCCAACAGCTGAGAGATCCATATAATCAACTGAACTTGGAAGTCTCTCTTTTAGTCTAAACGACATCGCTTTTACAGCAGGTAAGTACTGAATTGCTAACTCATCTGCTTTGTGTTTGATATCATTTTCATAACCATTGTTATGCATTTTGAGCACCCATCTCTTTGTTAACCTTTATAGCTTCATCTGTTATCTTCATAGCCGAGTCTATTATCTTTTCACGTCTATCGATCTCTTCAACAAAAATATCTAGGTGCTTTTCATGCACCTCTTTTGGGAAAAGATATGTTTTTAGTGCTATAGTCTTAAAATAAAAGGCAATTATAACATGAGAAAAGAGATAAAAAAATGTAGTTATAAAAAATGTATATAAAAGCAGCCCCTCAGCATCAAAAGATTTTAGAATTCCAAAAATAATTCCAACAAAAAAACCCTGAACTGTAAAAAAATATACAAAATTCTCACCTAACATGTTTTACCCCAGAACTGTTTCTAGAAGTGTTGCATCAAGCGTTTAAACAATCCACTCAAGCCACTATCTTCAGCAGAAACTAGCACATCTCGTTCCAGTTTTATAATGATTTTGTTAGCTATTTGTTCAAGATCTTTGTATACAGAAGAGTTCTCTGCACTTACACAAAAAAGCTCTCTTTTTTTAATAGATGAGGATACTTTTATATCCTCATTGAGTTTTCCATATAACTCTAAGTTTAGATCAGGGGATATATTTGAATGGGCTACTTGTTTTATTTTTGTAAATATACCAACAGCTTCTTTTTCACTTTTTACCTGATTTAGGATCATCCCTATGTCGTTTCTTAAGTTTGAAATAGTCTTTACTGTAGCATATGCATCGGTAATCGCTGCAGGATCTGGTACTGTTACAACGATCACATCATCAGATGCGTTTAAAAACATCTGTATATGTTCACCTATTCCCGCACCTGTATCTATGATCATTACATCTAATTTATCTAATACCTCTGCTTCTTGCATAAACTTTTCAAACAAAGCTTTATCCGCATATCTTAGTATCTC
>JBEPWC010000076.1:0-5679 GCA_041642615.1 Sulfurimonas sp.
GAAGAGGGCTTTAGGTTTGATGATAAAGAATCAATATTTAAACATAACATAGACTTTAAAGAGATCATCTCAAAGCTAGTTGACTTTTACACAACACAGATGCTCATAAAGGGTTATTTTCATGCAGATCCACACCCTGGAAACCTTCTTGTCTCAAAAGAGGGTGAGCTTATACTTCTAGACTTTGGTATGGTAAAGAGTGTGCCAAATGAGACAAGAGTTGCAATAATAGAGCTTATAAAATCAGCAAACGAGCAAGATTATGAACGCTATATAGCAGCTAACAAAAAGTTAGGTACCATAGCTTACGAGGCTCCAGTTGCTGAACTAGCTGAGTTTAGTGCAAAGATGTTTGAGATCTTTTCAGATGAAAATTTAGACAGCGAATCTATGCAACAGTTGGCATTTGATGTTTTAGAATCAACAAGAGATCTACCTTTTAAACTTCCAAGTGATGCTATATACATACTAAGAGTAAGTGCGATCATAGAAGGTCTTGGCACCACTTACATAGAAAATTTTAACGGTGTAAAAGATATATTGCCGATTTTAGAAAAGAATATCCCAAAGGCTCTTGGTGCAAAAGAGAGTATAGTTGAGACCATTGTAGATGAATTTAAAGATCTTCCATTTATTGCAAGAGATCTAAAAACAGCTATAAAAAAGATAAGTTCAGATGAGTTAAGGGTTGAGATCTCAAACGATCAGTTAGAGTGGATCAAAAAAGATCTATCAACCAAAGTAAGATCATTTAGCTTCTCTGTTGTACTTATGATTAGTGGTTTTTTCACACTTTTTTATGACAAAGAGTTAAAAGAGCTAGCTTTAGTTTTATTTGTCTTAGGGGTAGCTAGGTTCTTGTACTCAAAGTAGTATAAATCGACATATATAAGCTATTAAAAAGTCATTTAGTTTTATACAATATATAAAAACTAAAAGGCTTTGAGTATGTATATTTGGATAGAGCATTTAAAAAACAATGACCAAAAAAAAGTTAAAGAACTTATAGAATTAGGCGAAGATATAAACGATACAAATGAATCTGGTGAGAGTGTTTTGATGTACGCACTAAGAAGCCATTGTGATGATGAACTTATCTTCCATCTTGTTGAAAATGGTGCAGATATCTATGCAACAGATCATGAGGGTGTAAGTGTATTTGATATGGCGATCACTTACAACAACATCAAAATGGTAAAGTATCTTTTAGGTAAAGGCTTAGATGTAAATACTACATATAGAAAAAGTGGTTTTACATCGCTTATGTGTGCCTCTTGTTATGGCAGATATGAGATCGCTAAAATACTTCTAGAAAAAGGTGCAAAGATAGATACAGCAGATTCAAGTGGGTTAAACGCTATTGATTATTCAAGAAAGATGAACAAGAAAAGTATCTATAAGTTGCTTCAGTCAGCTTAATGAAAAATAGCCCATAGAAAGTTAAAAAATGGGCTAAAAAAGGAATGTTTACTTTGCATAAATGTTAAAGATCTATATCAAAGGATGAAATGAAATTATATCTTAGTATTTAGTTAATAAGGTAAACGATGAGCATAAGTTTAAACTTTCAACGGTACGTAATATGTATATATTTATCTGTGTAAAGTTTAAAGGGGACACATGAAAGAGTTGATTTCGCTTTTTCCATTTGTAGAAGATACACTCTATGAGTTAGATAAGCTAAACAAGTCACTAAATAGAATAACACTAACGGGTAAGATAAATGCCCTAGATGTAGCATCTACACTTTTTGAGTTTACAGATGACACAGCAAAACGCTTTGATGAACTTCAAGATGAGCTAGGGGAAGCTCTACTTCAAGAGAGCCTTAAAAAGCACCTAAGCGAACTCAATACAAAAGCTCAGATCACAATAGATGTACTAATCAGAAATCTTTTTGAGAGAACTGCAGATGTTGGCTTTTTAGCTACAGATGGTGTTATTGTCGATTTTTTAACATCTGACATGGTCTCACTAGAGCAGATCCAAGATCGCCTAAGGGAGTATGCTGCAAAATACACAGTCTACAACGAGATAGTGATCTTAGATACTCAAGGTAATGCAAAAGCAAACATAAACACTACAAATAACATTACATCTTCAAATGATGAAATTATTACTCAAGCACTCCAAAGCGATAGTTACATAGAGGTGTATCGCCACAGCGACCTGTTTGATTCACAAGAAAAAACTCTTATATATGCTCAGAAAATTGAAAAGTCAGGTCAAAGTATTGGTGTTTTGTGTTTATGTTTTAAGTTTGATGATGAACTCTCACTGATCATAAATAATTTAGCACAAAAAAGGATGCAGATACTCCTTTTTGATAACACTGGTCTTATTGCAACTTGTGATCCCAGCTCAAACTTAGATATAAGCTATAGCGATGCAAAGTATGAGATCACACCAAAAAACAACCTCTTAGTTACAAGAAAAACAAACGGATACCAAGGGTTTACAGGGATAGATTCATGGTATTGTGCGGCTACTTATACATCGCTTACAAACTCACAACCTCAAAACGAAGAAGAGTCTGATCCAAAAGAGGTTAAAACAAACCTTCTATCAGATAAACTAAAAGAGATCATAAGCAAAGCAGATGAACTTGTTGATGATCTAAGCGATGTGATCATAAACGGTGAACTTATAGCATCAAAAAAACGTGTTTATGTTCTCTCACCAATTTTAGATAGTTTAAGAGCTATATCTACACAGATCTTAAACTCTTTTAAAAAGTCGATCTTAAATCTAGAACAGCTAGTTGAATCTTCACTTATAAATGATGTAAAAATGGCTTCAAGTTTAGCTATAGATATAATGGACAGAAACCTTTATGAAAGAGCAAATGATTGTAGATGGTGGGCTCTTACACCACTGTTTCAAGAGCAACTCTCAAAAGATGAACAAGACACTAAGTCATTAAAAGAGACTCTACTATACATAAATGAACTCTACACTGTTTATACAAATTTGTATCTTTATGATAAAAATGCAACAATAATAGCAGCATCGCACGACGATAGTGTTGTTAACAAACAAGTTAAAAAAAGCTACATAGACAAGATTAACCAAAATAAAAACACACAAAACTATTTTGTAAGTGACTTTGAGCTTTCAGAGTTTTATGAGAATAAAGCTACATATATATACAACGCATCTATTGTTCATGAGAACAAAAATGTAGGTGGGATCGGTATCGTATTTGATTCAGAAGTTGAGTTTAAAGATATGATAAAAGATAGTTTTCCACACAACAAAAAAGGTTTTTCTTTTTTTGTAGATGCTGAACTAAACATTATATCTTCTACACACCAGACTTTAAAACCACTTGATAAACTCAAGATCGATCCAGCTATTCTAAAAAATGTGTCTAATCACAGTACTCATCAGTACACAAAATTCGAAGATAAAGATTACATAATTGGAGTTGCTAAATCGAGTGGTTATAGAGAGTATAAGTGTGAGGATAACTATACAAATGAATTGTATGCTGTAACATTTATTGAGATATAGTTTAAATATTGAGATATAGTTTAAATATAGTTTGCTACAATAAACAAACTAAATATATATAGGTCTTTAATTATGAAAAGCTCTAAGATTTTTACAAAGCTCCTAAACCTAACTACCTCTTTTTTTACTAAAAAAAATAAAGATCAAGAAAACCTCCTTTCACTATTTGAGTATGGTGATTTGGTACTTTTTAGATGGAACAACAATGAGACATGGAGCATAGACTATGTAAGTGCAAACGTTGAGGACCTTTTAGGCTATAGCAAAGATGAGTTTTTAAGCTCAAAAGTTACATATTCTGAATGTATCCATAAGGATGATCTGGATCATGTTTTTAAAGAGGTTGAAGATGGTAAACAAAGCAAAGAGCAGTTTTTTAAACATAAACCATACAGAGTGATCACAAAAGATGGTTACACAAAATGGGTTTTAGATAACACCATAGTTATAAAAGATGAGCATCAAAACATTGAGTATTTTCAAGGTTATATAATAGATATTACAGAGGAAATGCAAACAAGAAAGCAACTTGAAAATAGTAACTTAAGGTGGAAATTTGCGTTAGAGGGTAGTGGTGATGGACTTTGGGACTGGAACTTGGAAACATCAGAGGTTTTCTTCTCAACACAGTGGAAGAAGATGCTTGGATTTGAAGAGGATGAAATTCAGGGTTCACTAGATGAGTGGAAGAGCCGTGTACATCCAGATGATATTGAGCATGTTTATGTAGATATACAGGCACATTTAGATGGAAAAGCACAACAGTATAAAAATGAGCATCGTGTACTATGTAAGGATGGAAGTTACAAATGGGTTCTCGATAGGGGTGTGATAATCCAAAGAGATAGTGATGGAAAGCCTCTTAGAATGATTGGAACACATACAGATTTGACTAAGACAAAAGAGGCTGAGTCTAAGCTAAAAAATATAACAGATCAGCTAATACAAGCACAACATACTTCTAGGTTAGGTAGTTGGTCTTATGACATGATCGAAGATAGATTAGAATGGTCAGATGAGATATTTAATATTTTTGGTTTGTGTAAAGATACATTCACACCATCGTATGAAGCTTTTTTATCGATCATTCATCCAGAGGATAAAGATCTTGTAAATAAATCATTTGCTAACTCTGTAGAAAATAAAACTCCATACAGTGTAGAGCACAGGCTTTTACTTAAAGATGGGAGTATAAAGTATGTAAGAGAGAGAGGACAAACAACATATGATTATAACTCAAAACCGATCAAAACTATTGGCACTGTTCAAGACATTACAGAAGAGGTACATTTAAAAGAGCAGATAGAAAAAGAGAGAAACTTTATTTCAACAATTATTGAAAGTGCTAATGCGATCATAGCTGTAATAGACAACAAAGGTGTTATGAGAAGGCTTAACCAGTATGGGCAAGACTTTGTAGGGTATGATATAAAAACAATAAGCAAAGAGCCTTATTTTTGGGCTAGATTTTTGCCAGAAGATATAAGGGACAACGTTGAGGCAATTGTTAAAAAAGCAAATGAAGGTCAGTTTGTAAGAGCATATAAAAATAGTTGGATCTCAAAGGAGGGTGAAGAGAAGGTCTTTGAGTGGTCAAATACTTTGGTAAAAAAAGATGATGGTTCTATGGACTATATAGCTACTATTGGGATCGATGTTACTGAAAAAGAGAAGATTGAAAAACAGGTTTTAGAGGCAAAACTAAAGTTTGAGACGCTTCTTTCAAATGCTTCAGATGCCATACTGATTATGACACCTAACACTGGTAAGATCGTAGAGTATAGCTCAAATGTTAAAGCATTTTTGGGTTACAACGATGACGAGCTAAAAGACACAAGTGTTCTTGATTGGGACAGAGACCTTGGAACCTTAGATGAGTACAAAAAGATAGTTTCAACGATTGGTTATGAAACAGCAACAATAGAGCGAGTCCATGTAAGAAAAGACAAAACAACATACATAGCCTCTATAACTGTAAGAAGAGTTGCTATAGAGGATCAAGAGTTTCTATATACATCTGTTAGAGATATAACAAAAGAAAAAGAACAGGAGGAGGAGCTAAAAAAAGCAAAAGAGCTTGCAGACAGTGCAAACAAAGCAAAATCAGACTTTTTAGCTAACATGTCTCACGAGATCAGAACCCCACTAAATGGGATCATAGGTTTA
>JBEPWC010000076.1:5689-7892 GCA_041642615.1 Sulfurimonas sp.
CTTTAGAGACTGAATTGAGCCCTACACAAGAGGAGTATTTAGAAAAATCAAAAAGATCATCAAAAGCACTACTACATGTGATCAACGATATACTTGATTATTCTAAAATAGAAGCTGGAAAGTTAGATATAGTAAATTCAGAGTTTAACTTTGAAGAGCTACTTGAAAATGTAAATGATCTATTTGGGTACAAAGCTTATGAAAAACAACTCGATCTAAACTTTTTTATAGATCACACCATCCCAAGTTCACTTATAGGCGATTCACTTAGAATTACTCAGATACTAAACAACCTTGTTGGAAATGCTCTTAAGTTTACAAGCAAAGGTCATGTGTCTGTGTTCGTAAACAAAACAAAACTCGATAAAGAGGGTAAAAAAGTCTCAGTTGAGCTTTGTGTAGAGGATTCTGGGATCGGTATATCTAAAGCCAACCAAAAGAAACTCTTTAATGCATTTGAACAAGGAGATATCTCTACTACTAAAAAGTTTGGTGGCACTGGACTTGGTCTTATGATCTCAAAACAGTTAGTAGACCTTATGGATGGTGACATAAAAGTTGACTCAACTGAAGATGTTGGTACTAAGATTTGTATAGAGTTAACTCTGGATTTTACTCAAGATATAGATATATTTCAAGAGATAGATAAGCTTAGTAAAAAAACATTCCTTATAGTAGATGATAGTAAACTAGATAGAGATTATTTAGTTAAGATTTTTAATTCTTGGAGTATGAAAGCACTAAGTGCATCAGATGGGTTTGAAGCTTTAAAGATCATAGAAGAAGAAAATGTTGATTATCTTATAGTTGATTGGTTTATGCCAAATATGGATGGACTAGAGCTTTTAAAAGAGGTTCAAAGTAGAGGTCTCTCGTTTAAGAACATAGTTATGATCACAGCACACGACAAAAACAAGCTTTTTACTGAGGCTGAAAATGAGGGTGTGTTTATTAAAAAAGTGCTTCAAAAACCATATACACCATCATCTATCTATGATCTGTTAGTAGATAACAAAAGGATCGAAAAAGTAATAAAAAAAGAGAAAAAAAAGAGTGTTAGTATAGGTGGTGAAAAAAGGGTCTTAGTTGCAGAAGATAACGATATAAACCAGATCGTTATAAGAGAGATCCTTGAAAATGTAGGACTAAAAGTAGATATGGCAGAGGATGGCTTAGAAGCTCTAAAAATGGCTAAAGACAACAGCTATGATATCATCTTTATGGACATACAGATGCCAAATATGGATGGTTTTGAAGCTACAAAAAAGATAAGAGAGTTTGACAAAGAGATCCCGATTTTAGCATTGAGTGCCGCTGTTATGAAAGAGGATAAAGAGCTTACAAAAGAAGCAGGTATGGATGGACACCTATCTAAGCCAATAGATAAAAGCAAACTTTATGGTGTGCTAGAGAGTTACTTTTCAATAACTACATCATCAGACAAAGAAGATGTTATAGATGAGATCAAAGAGCTAGATATTAAAGGGGTTGATCTTGTAAAATATGCAAGCGATTATACGATCAAAGATATTCAAAATGTATATGTGATGTATGATGCTTTTAAACAGAGGTTTGAAGACTTTGAAAATAGAGTAGATGTTATGGGAGTAGGGACAGATGAGTTTAACAAGTATATTCACTCCTTAAAAGGTGTTAGTGGAAACCTAAGGGTAGATGGAGTTTTCCAACTGTGTAAAGAGATCGAAAACTCAGATGATCAAAAAGAGGTCTACAAGAGACTAAAAAAAGAGCTAACTAGTGTGTTAAATGAGATAGATATTAAAATGTCTTCAAATATAGTCACAAAAGACGATAATGTAGATAAGAGTGAAGTTAAAGAAGATTTAGATGAGATGATAAGCCTTTTTGAAGATTCTGCTTTTGTCTCAAGGGTTAAGTTTAGTGAGTTTGTCTCTAAGTTGTCGCAGTTTATAGATGATAAAGAGATAAAAAGTTTAAAGCAACACTTTGATACTAAAGAGTTTGAAGAGTTGCTTAATATACTACAAAAAGTTAAAGAAGAGTTATGACAAAGCAAAAAAAAACCATACTTATAGTTGATGATCAAGAGAGCAAGGTTGAGCTTTTAGCTGAGATTTTGTCTGAGTCTTATACGATCAAAGTTGCATATAATGGTGAGCAAGCTTTAAAAATATTGGAAAAATCATATAAAGAGATTGAGCTGATCTTACTTGATATTCAG
>JBEPWC010000077.1:0-7878 GCA_041642615.1 Sulfurimonas sp.
AACCTGAAGAGTGCATAGAACCACTTGCATCGATCGCTAAGAGGATATCTTTTCCATGTCTATTTAGAGGGTTTGTTTTGTCTATTAGTATAGGTGAAGCTAGTGCTATAATCAAAAATATAAAGATTAAAATCTTTATAATCCACTCTAGCTGTTTTAAGCTTTTTTTAGCACCCATAAAGTGTAAGTGTACAAAGTACCTACTTTTTGGGTACTCTCTACACTTATACAAACAATATATGATCGGAAGTAGAAGCAAAACCAACCATGGGTACTCAAATGTTAAATAATTCATGCTCGCATTTTACCCAAATTAAAAAATTTTACAAATTTGTCAAAAAACTCTTGACTTTAAAGGTTGATTTGTCTATAATTTCGACCTCTTAACCAAGAGAACATTTGTCTTGTTAGCTCAGTTGGTAGAGCACGTCACTTTTAATGATGTGGCCCTAGGTTCGAATCCTAGACAGGACACCATTTTTTGTTTATTTGAACCTCAGTTTACAGTTCATGTACTAAATGTACACTACACTGAAAACTTCAGTCCAACTAAATCAAAAAAACAAAAGGCCCCGTCGTCTAGCGGTTAGGATCCATGGTTTTCATCCATGTTACAGGAGTTCGATTCTCCTCGGGGTCACCACAACAAACAAAATAATCAAACAACTATTTTCACTAAACCCTTTTTATTCTCCTTTTTCGAAGATAAGCCCACCACTTATCTTCGATCGATCAAAGCCTTTGTGGCATCTGATCTTTAAAAGCACTATCTTCTGCTTTTTTCAAAAGCTCTAATGCTCCATTTTCGATCATCTTATTAGCTACGTCTATACCTATATTTTTGTACTCATCTACACTGCATGTAACTTTCTCTTGCATTACGTTTGTACCATCAGGAAATCCTAGCATTACACGAAACGTTATCTCATCTTTATTTTTAACAGCATTACAAGCTACAGGAGCTGAACATCCAGCACCAATTTTAGATATAAAATCTCTCTCAATACACGTACATATGTATGTATCTTCATCTTTTAAAAACTCAGCTATTTCACGTACTTTTTCATCCCCCTTAACTATCTCAATACCAAGGGCAGCTTGCCCCATTGGTGGGATCATCATATCTAGTGAGAGCTTTTGAGTGTATGGTATATCTTTTAAAAGATCTAGTCTATGTAAACCTATAAAAGCAAGTATGATAGCATCGTATTGACCCTCTTGAAGTTTTCTAAGTCTTGTGTTAACGTTTCCTCTTAGATCTTTTACTTTTAAGTCTGGACGCTTTCTTAGAAGTTGCATACGACGCCTAAGACTCGTAGTTCCAACCACTGAACCTTTTGGAAGTTCATCTAAAGAGTTGTATTTATGAGATAAAAAAACATCACTTTGATCTTGTCTTTTTGTAACTGCCACTAATTCTAAGCCATCTGGGATGTAAGTTGGTACATCTTTTAGTGAGTGTACTGCCATATGTGCATTTGCTGCTAACATCTCATCTTCTAACTCTTTTGTAAAGTGCCCTTTTCCACCGATCAGTGCTAAGGGCTTATCTAGTACTTTATCACCATTACTTACAATCTTGTTTAGCTCAACTTTTACATCTTTAAATTCTTCTTCTACCCTTTGTTTTACATGGTAAGCTTGCCATAGTGCTAGATCTGATACTCTAGTTGCTATTACAAGTTTTTCCATCTATTTTACACCTAGATATTTTTTCTTTGATCTATCTTTTTGGCCATCAAAAAACACTGTAGGTGTACCACTAACCATAACATCACTTGCTATAGCTTTATCTTGGTTGAAGTATTTGAGAACTTTAGGGTCTTGCAGGTCTTTTTGTGTGATCTTAGTTCCCATAACTTTGTTAAACTCTCTTAGAATCTTATCAACATTACGCTCACGACCACCAACATTTACATCGTATAGTTTTAAAACTACATCTTTTTTACCTTGCATCTCTGCGAGTATCGCTGCTTTTGTAAGTTCAACTGCAGCTGGGTGAAGAGATTCTAATGGAAAGTGGTAGTAGTAGATCGCAAAGTTTTCAGGCTGTTTTTTCATATGCTTGATAGCTTCTGGTACATACTCTCTACAGAATGGACACAATGGATCTGAGAAGATTACAACTTTATGTTTTGAGTTTTTGTCTCCATAGATCAGGTTTTCATCTTTGTAGTGTTTAGATTCAAACCTAGGAGATACACTCTCTTTTAATGGTCTGCCAGATTTAAGATCAATTAGTTCAGATGTGATCGTGATCCCATTTGAAAACCAGATCATCTTTTGTGCTACATCTTTACCGTTTTTTAACTTTGCATCTACATCTACTATAAATGCATCCCACTTTGGCATCTGCTTTATTTTTGTTTTTGACTGTACAGATACATCTACACTTTTAATATTTGGGTTGCTCCCGAAATTTTTAGATAAAAAATATTCTATCTGTTTGTTTGTAGCCGCTGCTTGGACTAAACTAGTGCTTATTAGACTTATCGTCAATAATTTCAACATCAATGACATCTGATTCCTTTGTTATATGTGAATTTTCTGAGTTTTGTGAGTAAAACTCATCTTGGTTTTTTTTCTTCGATAAGTATACGTTATAACGGTTAACAAACATACTTGTCACAACACTAAACTGCATCAAAATACCAAGTATATCTGTTAAAAATCCTGGAACTATAAGGAGTATAGCTCCAAAAAGTGTAAAGAGATTTAGTCTTTGAAACTCCTGCAAGTCTATAAAGTTGTAAGAGACTGCAGTTAAGTTTTCACGAAGAGATTCTCTAAAATTCATAAGGATATATATACCTATCATAGCTGTTAGAAGTATCTCAACAAATGTCAATAACCCACCAAGATATGATGAGATATTAACTGAGATCAACACTTCTAAAAAAAGATAGATTAAAAAGTATATCATCTACACAAGCTCCATAATCTTTTGGTATATTTCATCAGCTGCAACGGAAGTTTTTTCTCTTGTAGATCTATCAAAGATCTGAACTTCACCGTTTTGCAGCTCTTTTCCTATTATAACAGTATATGGAAAACCAATAAGCTCTGCATCTTTCATCTTAAAACCAAACCTATCTTTACGATCGTCTATTATGGTCTCAACCCCCGCAGAGCTTAGTTTTGAGTACAATTCTTCACCTAAGCTACTTTGTGCATCATCTTTTATATTTGAGATCATCACATTTACCATATAAGGTGTTGTCGCCTTTGTCCACTTACATCCATACTCATCATGATGCTGTTCTATGATCGCTGCAACTAAGCGTGAAACTCCCATACCGTAAGTTCCCATCACAAAAGGTTGGCTTTTGCCATTTTCATCCAAAAACTCAGCTTTTAAAGCTTTTGAGTATGTAGTGCCTAGTTTAAATATATGTCCAACTTCGATCCCCTTAGTAAGTGAGAGTTTTCCACCACAATTTGGACAAATATCATCACCTTTGATCTCTTTTATATCTGTGATAGTGCTTGGATCAAAATCTTCATCAAGTTCTTGTGTATCCATAAATACTTCAATATTTGCACCATACTCACACTTATCACATACAGCTATAGTGTCTTCCCCGCTATCAGCAAGCACCATAAGCTCTTTTGAACCACTTCCACCTATAGCACCACTATCAGCTTCAACTACACGATAATCAAGTCCAAGTCTTTTTAAAATACGCTTATAAGCTGCTTCAACCGCATCAAACTCTCTGTCCATATCCTCAACAGTTGCATGAAAGCTATAACCATCTTTCATTATAAACTCACGTCCACGCATCAATCCAAAACGTGGTCTAACTTCATCACGAAACTTAGTTTTGATCTGGTAGAGGTTAAATGGTAGGTTTTTATAACTTGTTACACGTCCACGGACAAGATCTACCATCATCTCCTCATGTGTCGGTCCAAGTACAAAAAGCTTCTCTTTTCTGTCATAAAAAGTTAAAAGCTCTTTTCCAAACTTATCTATCCTTCCACTCTCGATCCATAGATCACTTGGTGCTACAAAACTTAACTCAACCTCTTGAGCTCCAATGCTGTGCATCTCATCATGGATCACAGCCTCTATCTTTCTGATCACTTTTTTTGCAAGTGGCATGTATGAATAAAGCCCTGATGCAACTTGTGAAATAAAACCCGCACGTGAGAGCAAAATGTGACTAGCTAAAACTGCATCACTTGGTGCTTCTTTTGTTGTTGGGATAAATGCTTTACTTCTACGCATTTTTTTCTTCTCCTGAATAATTTTTATGTTTGTCTACTACGTTGTCAGCTTCACTATTGGCAAGCATCTGCATAATACCGCCTAGAGAGTCTGATTTTGGCTCATGGGTAACTTTTCTCATCTTTGATGTCATGTCGTGTAAAAATCTCTTTAGAGTTTGTTCTGCCATCTTTTGAGCCTGAGCTTCATACTCTTTTGGTAGGTAGCCATTTGCTATAGCTCTTGTGGCTTCTATCTCTGCTGTTCTATAGGCTTTTATGTAGATATCTTTGATCATAGGCTCGACATTTAGTGCATCTAGCCACTCAAAAAATTCAACTACACTACGTCCAACAATACCATGTGCCTTTCTAGCTTCATCCTCTTTTTTGCCCTTATTTTTTTCAACTATAGACTTTAGATCGTCTACTGTGTAAAGCTGTATCATTCCTGCATATGAACAACTGATGTCTCTTGGAACTGCCATATCAAACCAAAATCTTTGGTAGTTACATACATCGATCATGTCATCAGTTATTATTGGAGTGTTTGAGCCCGTTGCGGTAAAGAGGATCTCAAAGTCATTTACTGCTTTGTCAAGTTTAGTGTAGTCATAAACTTTTGCACCCACATCCTTAGCGAGTATCTCAGCTTTTTCTTTTGTACGGTTCATAATGTAAACATCCCCGCCATGCGAGATCATATGTTTAGCCGTGATCTCACTCATCTCGCCAACACCTATGATCAGAGTCTTTTTACCTCTTAAGTCATCCATAACTAGCTTTAGTTTTGAAACTGCAACTGAAGCTATAGATACCGGTTTTGAGCTTATGTCTGTCTCATTTCTCACTTTTGCTGCACATTTAAAAGCAGCTTTTATGGCACGTGCGATCTTCTTTTCACAATGCCCTCGGTCGTATGCAAACCTAAAAGCATCTTTTAGCTGCCCAGCTATCTGAGTCTCACCGATCACTAGTGAGTCTAGTGCAGAGGCTACTGCAAAAAGATGGTGTATAGCACTTGAGTCATCATGAACATCAGCTTTGTCTTCAAGCTCATCTACACTAAAACCAGATCTAGCACTGATCTTTTCAAATATATGCTCCTTAGCATACATGATATCACTACATGAACAAAAGATCTCCATCCTGTTGCATGTAGAGATCAAAATAGCACCACTAATGTGTTCTGATTCGTTTAGTTTTTGCAAACATCCTTCTAAACTTTTGTCATTTTCATATGTTAGCTTCTCCCTAACTTCTAGGGGTGAATTTTTATGCGAAAAACTTACTACTAGATAGTGCATTAAAAACTTCTTTTTATCATGGAGTCAAGTATAGCTACAAGTTCAAGATCATCTAGCATAACACTTTTTGCTTCATCTGAGAGAAGTGAAGCTAACTGAAATGACTGTTCAACTGTTTGATGCTCTGCCATTTTCTCTTTGATCCATAAGCTATCATTCTCCTCTAGCTTTTTGCCATGGAGTGATTCAAGGTAGGCTTTATCTGAATCTTCAAGTTTTCTGTGAAGGTATATATAAGGGAGAGTACACTTACCCTCAACAAAGTCATTTAGTGCGGGTTTTCCAAGTGTAGCAGAGTCTTGTGTTATATCTAAAATATCATCTATGATCTGAAACGACAACCCTAAGTTTTTCCCATAAATAGCATGAGCTTCAACATCTTTACCTACAAGCATTGCAGCAGTTGAAGCTGCAGCTTCAATGAGTGTTGCAGTTTTTAGATATAGCATATCAAGGTACATTTGTTCATCCGCATTAAAATCTTCTGCCATCTTAACATCCATCATCTCACCCTTTGAGAGTGCTGTAACAGATGAAGCTATAGTTTTTGCGATCTCTTTATCAAACTCAACAAGTTCTGTAAAAGCTTTTGAGTAGAGGATATCTCCTAACATTACAGCTGTTTTACTACCCTCAGTTGCATTAACAGACGCTACTCCACGTCTTGTATCAGCATCATCGATCACATCATCATGGAGTAGACTTGCTGCATGGATAAGCTCTACTATTGCAGCTAATAGTGGTGCCTTTTCATGTTCTGGGGCTATCTTTAAAATAAGTTTTGAGCGAAGCTTTTTGCCACCGCTAAGATTGTTAAATAAACGTGTAACTTCACTATAGCCACACTCTTGTATAAGTCTATCTATCTGAACTTGTACTCTTTGCATACATCCTCTTTACTTTTTAATCTCTTCTATCTCAACTGCTTGTTCTTTGTCATAAAGTAACATTTTAAATACAGCTTCTCTTTTCTCAAAGTCAAACTCTTCAAACTTCATAAGAATATATGGTGAGAAAGAGGCTCGGCTTCTTCCTCTTGATCTTAATTCAAGTCTAAAATAGTTATTTTTATACCTTTTATATAGTACATTTTGAGAGATGATCTTGTCATACGATCTGTGTATAACAAGACCACCATTTTTATATAATGTCCATCTAAATTCAAAAAGTTTTACAAAATTTTCGTATTTTACTAGAAATTTCTTTTGTTCATCCTTTTTTAGTTTAATAATTGTTGTTTGTTTAAAGTCAAGTGTGTAAGATGTACTTGTAATAATAGCTAAAATTAAAAAATTGCGTAAAAAAAATCCCAAAATATATTCCATAAGTTTTATCAGTAATTATATCCAATATATATCCATACTCAAACTCAAAAATAAAAGTGTAACTTTAATTCACATATCAATAATATTTATATATGTTTTTTCAAAGACATTAGTAACACTTACAAAAATATGTTGTTATAATCTTTATATAACCAAAATTTACAAAAAGAGTCAAATATGAAAAAGATCTTCTTAATTATTGCAATAAGTACATATATATATGCAGCTCAATACACAGAACAAAATAGAATACACGATATGCAAAAAATGGCAGAGGCCATGTCTACTATTGAGTCTGGCTTTTTTTATAATAACAAAGAAATTGTTCAAAGTGGGGCTCTAGAACTCTCAAAGATCATAAAAAGGGTTAAACCACCTGTAAATAAAAGTGAGAGTAAGGACTCTGTAAAAAGAAAGTTAGAAATCACAAAAGATATAGTTCAAAGGATAGACTCAAAAGCGATGACTATATATAATCGATACGACACTAAAGATGCTAGGGCTTCTATCCAAGCGTATACTGTCATCGTAAAACAGTGTATGAAGTGCCATTACCAGATCCGTCACTGGTAAGTGACAAATCTAAATATCTACTCCCAAAGAGCGAAGCCTCTCAATCACGGGTGGATGTGTGTAGTGAAAAAATATATAAATTGGGTGTGAGAGTGGAAAACTTTTGTTCTCCTCTACAAGTTTCATAAGTGCATTTGCAAGCTCAATCTCTCCACCTTTACCACCAAGTTCACTTCCCATGCGATCAGCTTCATACTCGTTATGACGACTCATAATCCCCATAATTGGCATCATGATAAACCCAAGAACTGGCATAAAAAGCATAAGAAGTATCATAACCAAATAAGGCTCTTGCGATACTCCAAGTTCTAAGTATAGTGATTCTGGAAGGTTTCCAAAGATCCCAAACATCACAAAAAGCATACCACCAACTAGTGCTATGTTTTTATAGATATCACCATGTGCAAAGTGACCAAGTTCATGTCCTAAAACTGCTAAAAGCTCTTTTGTGCTAAGCTTTTCGA
>JBEPWC010000078.1:0-5163 GCA_041642615.1 Sulfurimonas sp.
CGGTAACTATTTGCCCAACCTGTTAGTGTAACTTCTTCACCAACGTTTGTTTCATTTAAATCTGTACAGTAATGAGTTCTCATATTAAATAGAGTCCTAATAAATAATTTTCGCGATTATACCTTAAATAGACTTATTTAAGACTAAGAGACTCTTTTTATGATACTATTATGACAATATGCAATATTTTTTTAGTTTTAAATTAAAGTGTGTATAATTGGAAAAAAATATTTACAAAGAGCTAATTTGAGAGATAATAAATTTGAAAAAGTTGGTGTGATCTTAAGACCCAAGAGTCCAGAGCTTAAAAGTAGTTTTTATAAGATAAAAAATGTTTTAAGCAACCATAGTATTGATGTTTTACTTGAAAAAAATAGTGCTAAGATGATCCATGAAGAGGGTGCTGAGTTTGATGAGCTTTGTAGAGTTAGTGATTTTTTAATCACTGTAGGTGGAGATGGTACACTTATATCTACAGCTAGAAAATCATTAGTCTATGAGATCCCAATCCTAGGTATCCATGCAGGAAGGCTTGGGTTTCTCTCAGATATAGATTTAGAGGGGTTTGATAATTTTGTTGTAGATATGTTAAATGGTAGATACAGGGTTGATAAGCGTGCTGTTTTAGAAGCAACTCTAAGCAAAGGGGAGGCTGAAGAGAAGAGGTATGCTTTTAACGATGTAGTGCTTACTAGAACTGCAGTTCCACAGATGATACATATTGAAACACTTGTTGATTCTAAACCTTTTAATACTTACTATGGCGATGGTGTGATTGTATCAACACCAACTGGATCAACTGCATACAATCTCTCAGCCGGAGGACCTGTTATGTTTCCTATGACAAATGTTTTCGCACTCACACCGATCTGTCCACACTCACTAACTCAAAGACCAGTTGTATTGCCAGGTAAGTATCCCATAGAGATGAAGACATCAAGCGAGAGGGCTTTGGTTATTTTTGATGGGCAAGATACTGTGGAGCTTGGACTTGGAGAGAGCATAGATATAAAACTTGCATCTCAAAAAGTGCATTTGATCCATAAAGAGGATTTTAACTACTTTGAAATTTTAAAGCAGAAGTTAAACTGGGGGGACTAGGTAGAGTTATGATAGAGAGATTTTTTTTAAAAGACTACTTGAGTTTTAAAGAGGTAGAGTTAAGTTTAACAAACGGTTTAGTAGTTTTTACAGGACCAAGTGGTAGCGGTAAGTCTATCCTTATAAACTCCATACTCTCATCACTTGGAAGTCTTAGCTGTGAAGCAAGCATATGTGAGTCATCCACAACATGGAGTTTTAGTGGGGATGAGTATGGTCTTCTGAGCGATGAGATAAATATTTTTAAGCATATAAAAAAAGAGAAATCTAGGTATTTTATAAACAACCAGAGTGTCTCAAAAAAATCTATGCAGCGTATCTCATCAGATCACCTTAGGCATTTGAGTTTAAAAGATTATTCTGATTTTGAAAATGAAAACCTTATAGAAATTCTTGATGCTAGAATAGAGAAAAAGACAAACAACATATCTGATCTAAAAAATAGATACAAAAAGTCTTTTTTAGAATACAAGAAGTTAAACCTTGAGCTAGGGAAGATCGAAGATGAAGAGAAAAAAATAGTTGAACTAAAAGAGTTTGCTAAATTTGAGATAGAAAAGATTGAGGGTATAGATCCAAAAAAAGACGAAGATCTAGAGCTACTTGAAGTTAAAAAGGAGCTTTCAAAAAAAGAAAAAGTTTTAGAATCACTATCTTTAGCAAACGAGATTTTTGAAAATGAACACAATGTTTTTTCTGCTTTAGACGCACTAGAGGTTGATAACTCATTTTTTAGCGATGCTATGAATGAGCTAAGGGCTACACTAGAGGGGGCAGAGGAGAGATTTTCTGCACTTGAGGATGTGGATGTCGAAGAGGTTTTAAACAGACTTGAAGAACTAAGCGAACTAAAAAGAAGATACGGATCTATAGAAGATGCACTTGAGTATAAGCAAAATAAAAAAGCTGAACTTGAAAAGTATGAGAACATCGAAATAACAAAAGATGAACTTAAAGCTAATGTACTCAGATTAGAAGATGAAGTTGAGTCTTTAGCTAATAGCTTGAGTGAACTTAGAAAAAAAGAGATATCTCACTTTGAAGATGATCTAAACGTCTACTTAAAAGAGTTGTATCTTAGAGAGTGTATAGTTGATATAAAGGAGACTCAAAACAGTGATTTAGGAAAAGATGAGATCCTAATATCATTAAATAATACCCCACTAGACAAAATAAGTACAGGAGAGTTTAACAGATTAAGATTAGCAATTCTTGCTTTAAAATCTGAAAACATGGATAAAAATGGTGGTGTGTTAATGCTTGATGAGATAGATGCAAACCTAAGTGGTGAAGAGTCTATGAGTGTTGCTAAAGTTTTAAAAAAACTCTCAAAATACTTTCAAATATTTGTGATCTCGCATCAACCACAACTTACATCTATGGGTGATCAACACTTTTTAGTTCATAAAGTTGGTGATGAATCAAAGGTTTTAGAGTTAGGTTATAAGAGCAGAATAGACGAGATTGCTAGGATCATAAGTGGTGATAAGATAAGCCCAGAGGCTAAGAAGTTTGCAAAAGAGCTTCTAGATAGTTAATGTGTTTTATTATCTCCATAGTATCCCTTGTGGCAGCTTATAGTTTTTTTGTTAATTCTAATACTTTATTAGCTATTATCTCTTTGATATTAGCTATATTTTTTATCTATTTAATGATAAAAAATATAATACACATAAAAAACATAAAGAGTAAAGAAAATGATAATTGATACACATATACATCTAGACCATGAGCGTTACTTTGAGGATCTAGATGAAGTTTTAGATAGAGCAAGAGAAGCGGATGTTAAACGTTTTATAATCCCAGGTGCTGATGCAAGCACACTAGAGCGTGCTGTAGAGATAGCCCAGAGTAATGAAGATGTTTATTTTGCAGTTGGGATACACCCTTATGATGTTAAAGGATACACAGATGATATTTTTGAAAAATATCTTAGACATGAAAAATGTGTAGCTGTAGGTGAATGTGGACTTGATTATTTTCGCTTAGAGGGTAGTGATGAGCAAAAAGAGCTTGAGAAGATAAAGCAAAAAGATATTTTTATAAAGCAGATAGAGATAGCTAAAAAATATAAAAAACCGCTAATAGTACATATAAGAGATGCATCTGTGGATTCTAAAGATATCTTGCTTAAACATAATGCTTCTGAAGTTGGTGGGGTTTTACACTGCTTTAACGCTGATGAACAACTTTTAAGTTTGAGTGATAATGGGTTTTATTTTGGTATTGGTGGGGTGCTTACATTTAAAAATGCAAAAAAACTAGTCAATGTGTTACCAAAAATACCATATGAAAAATTAGTTATAGAAACAGATGGACCATACTTAACTCCAACACCACATAGAGGGGAAAGAAATGAGCCTCTGTATACAACATTTGTTGCTACTAAAATGGCTGAAGTATTGGACTGCAATATAGATGAGATCAAAAAAAATACAACTGAGAACGCTTTAAAACTTTTTTTTAACTAACTTTAGATAAAATGTAGCTTTTATTTTATATACAAAGTTAGCCAAATTGAAATATTTATTATTATTAGTAGTACCCTTTACACTGTTTGCCAACCTTAACTATGCTTTTAACCATAACGAAGAGGTTAAAATACTTAACTCTTTTGATATAGATGCTGGGTTTTTATTTGATAAAACTCTTAATGATATGAGAGCTATAAATAGTCAAATATACAGAAGTAAACACTTCTTTCGTGCTATGGACGATGCATATATATACATACCTGAGATCAAAAAAATACTCTCTCAATATAATATACCTGCAGAGTTTCTCTATCTTGCTATGGCTGAATCAAACTTTTCAACAAGAGCGTTCTCTGTAAAAAAAGCTTCTGGACTTTGGCAGTTTATGCCAAGAACTGCCAAAGGTTTTGGTTTAAAGATAGATAAGTATGTTGATGAGAGACGCGATCCTATAAAGTCTACAAAAGCAGCAGCTAGATTCTTAACCCATCTTCACAAAAGATTTGGAAAGTGGTACCTAGCAGCGATCGCTTACAATTGTGGAGGTGGTAGACTAAACCAGGGGATAAATAGAGCAGGAACTGATGAACTAAGGGTTCTTTTAGATCCAAAAAAAGGTTATATTCCGCGTGAGAGTAGGCTCTATATTAGAAAAATACTCGCACTTGCGTTGATTGGGTATGATGACAAGTTTTTACTAGATAGTGAGTACGCACACCTACTTAACCGTGCTAGTGCTTTTTCTATGTCTACCATAAAACTTCCTAGTGGTGAGTCCTTAAGAAGGTTGTCAAAAACTATAGATCTTCCCTTAAACACACTAAAGAAATTAAATAGACATCTAAAATATGATTTTGTGCCACCATATAAAAGAGACTATGAGGTTTATATACCATATGTAAAACTAAATGATTTTAAGCAAAAGTACAAAAGAGATTCAGTTAGAAATATCTACAAGGTACATGTAGTTTCAAATGGGGACAACCTCTCATATATAGGGCGAAAATATGGCGTTCCATATAGAGTTATTATGGACTTTAATAACTTAAAACATACACGTTTAAAACTAAATCAAAAACTAGTAGTACCAATAGAGTCAAATTCAAAAGTTAAAAAAATACACACTAAACGCTATTATGAGGTCAAAAAAGGTGACACTTTAGAGTCTATATCAAAGGCATTTAAGGTTAGTATTAAAGATTTAAAACAACAAAATAAGCTAAGTAGCAGTCTCATTAGAGTTGGTGAAAGGCTAAAGTTGCATGAATAGAGCTTTTTATCTATTTTTGGTTGTGCTAATCCTTTTGTTTAGTGGTTGTAGTACAAGGGGAAAAGGTGTTTATAGACCTATGTCTACACCACAAAAATATACAGACGATAGTTCAAAATACTCATCAACACTTAATAAAAAAACATATGCACACCCAACGATGAAACCATATGTGATCCGAGGTATAAAGTACTATCCAAATGTAGTAAATGTTGGGGATCGATTTGATGGGATTGCAAGCTGGTATGGCCCGAATTTTCACGGAAAGCTTACGGCAAACGGCGAACGCTACAACATGAACGATTATACAGCAGCCCA
>JBEPWC010000078.1:5173-7797 GCA_041642615.1 Sulfurimonas sp.
TATGACAGCTGCACATAAAACATTTCCAATGAACACTATTGTTAAGGTTGATAATGTTGATAATGGAAAATCTGTTGTAGTTAGAATAAATGATCGTGGACCATTTGTAGGCACAAGGATAATAGACCTCTCAAACGTAGCGGCACATAAGATAGATATGGTAAAAAAAGGCACGGCAAATGTGAGACTTGAAGTTCTAGGTTTTCAAAGCAAGGGTACTAAGAAGATACAACCTACTAATAAACTAAGAAAAGTTCCTCACGAATCTCAACCAGCAGATTATGCCATACAGCTCGGTTCTTTTTCAAAGTTTGAGGGTGCTCTAAAAATTCAGCAAAAGTATGATGGATTAGATGGTTATAAAACAGTTATAAAAGATATTGACAATGCGGTTACAAGAAGTTTCAAAGTTTGGCTGCAAGGTTTTAGAAGTGAAAAAGAAGCAAGAGACTACAAAGATACTTCAGAGTTTAGCAATTCATTTATAGTAAGGGATAATTAATGGTTACAAAAACTAGAAAAACAAAAGAGACAGATATTAGCGTATCTTTAGAACTATATGGAGAAGGGGAGTCAAACATAGATACAGGTGTTGGCTTTTTAGATCACATGCTTGAGAGTTTCTCTAAGCACTCATTGATAGACTTAGATGTAAAATGTGTTGGAGACACCCATATAGACGATCACCATAGTGTTGAAGATGTGGGGATTGTTATTGGGTCTTTGTTGTCTGAAGTGTTGTATCCTGCTAAAGGGATTGAGAGATTTTCAAACTCATCTGTTGTTATGGATGAAGCTTGTGTTGAGTGTGATCTAGATCTTAGTAACAGACCTTTTTTAGTATATGATCTAGATGTTTATGGAAAGGTTGGAAACTTTGATGCAGAACTTGTTGAGGAGTTTTTTCGTGCTTTTATACTAAACGCATCAATAAGTGCTCACATTGTACAAAAACGTGGTAAGAATAGACACCACATAATTGAAGCGGCATTTAAAGCTGTAGCTGTTTCGATACGCAGAGCTTGTGCAAAAAATGAGAGAATTGGTGTGCCTAGTACAAAAGAGATGCTATGATAAAGTTAATTGTTTTAGATGTAGATGGATGTTTGACAAGCGGAGAGTTAACTTACACCTCAAATGGTGAGGAGGCTAAAACCTTTAATGTTAAAGATGGACTGGGGATTAGCTCTTGGTCTAAGATTGGAAACGATGTAGCTATCATAACTGGTAAAACATCCTCAATGGTTAAAAAAAGGGCTTTAGAACTTGGAATTGCTTACTTTTTTCAGGGCGTTAAAGATAAAGACAGGGTTCTTTTAAGTATTATGAAGGAGTTAGAACTTAGTAAGCATGAAGTTGCTGTAATAGGTGATGATCTAAATGACTACAACATGTTACGTCTTGCCGGTAGAAGCTTTACGCCACAAAATGGAGTTGATGAGATCAAAGAGATCGCAGACACTGTTCTATCTAAAAATGGCGGTGATGGTGCTGTTCGTGAGATGATCGACATACTAGTTAAGGACAACAACCAATATGAAAAGTTTTTAGGACTTTGGATTTGAATATAAACATATTTCTATCCATTGTTATTGTTGGTTTATCTATGATATATTTTTTATTTAAACCAATGGATCTAGAAAAAACTAATAACAAAGAGATGCCACAGTTTAGTTTAGAAAAGTTTACTATATATGAGCTTAATCAAAACGGCTTGATTACTAAAATGACTGGTGATAATGCTCTTAGGTATTCAGATAGATATGTTATAAACAGCATCGACTATACTGATAATTCAGAAGAGTATAAAACAAATATGAAAGCAGATAGTGGGCTATATAAAAGTGATACTGTTTATCTTACTGGCAATGTTAGACTAAATAGAGACGATGGACTTAGTTTTTTTTCACAAAAACTTACGTACGATAAAATAAAATATATAGCAAAAACAGATGTAAAATACACAGCCTATATGGGTCAAAACTATATAACGGGTGATAGTGCCATAGTTGATAATAAAAAACAAAAAGTTAAGTCAAAGCATATATATGCTGTATATGACTTAGAAAGAGAATAAAATGAAAATATTACTAGTAATTATGATGATTAGTGCTTCAATCTTTTCAAATGAATTAAAAATAAAGGCAAACTCTTTTGAAGCTGATCAAAAAAAAGGTATTTCTGTATTTACTGGAGATGTAAATATTGTAAAAGATCAAGATGAGATCAACGCATCTAAAATTACGGTATATACAGACTCTGAGAATAAACCTACAAAGTATATTGCAAAAGGTAGTGTAAGGTTTCATATTACAACTCAAGAGGGTGCTAAGTACAGTGGCAAATCCCAAAAAGTTATATATAAACCTTTGACTAAAGAGTATTATTTTTATGATGATGTTCATATAAGACAGATTGGTGAAAAAAATGAGATAATTGGAGATGAAGTAGTTATAAAAACAGTTGAGGGAAAAGCAAATGCCAAAAGCAATACTAACAAACCGGTTATAATGATATTTGATGTCCAAGAGAAAGAAGAGGGTGAAAAATGATAGAGATTGTAGACTCAAAATTTGTTATATCTGCACCAAATATAAAAGATGCTCCTGATTCTGATATTCAAG
>JBEPWC010000079.1:0-7792 GCA_041642615.1 Sulfurimonas sp.
GGATGTATAATCGTTTTAGAAAACAATCCCTCTTGAAGATCACGCTTTACATCTTTTATAAAACCATCCTTATCTTTAAAGCAAGGATACACCCCACCACTTACAGCAAAACCACTACTTTTAAATATGGCCAAAAAATTGCCTATAACAGATGAACATACTGCATAATCAAACAAGCTACGTTCACAGCTACGTCTCATACCAAGCTGCTTTAACATATCTTCAAGTCCAAAGCGAATTAAAACTACCCGCTGCTTGTAATTCAATATCTTTTCTCTTAAACTTTTAAGCTCATCTATTTCGAAAAGCTCCTTACCCTCAATAGAAGGCATAAGGAAGTGCTTAGTTCTTTTTAGTAACTCTAAATAATCATCTGCATTTGACAAATTAAATTTTGCCAATACAAAACCTGTTATATTTTCTATCCCATCATATTTTAAAATCTCTTTTAAGTGTGCACAGTTTTTTGCTCTAACAAAAATAAAAGGCGATTTTTCATTTATACCTTTTAAAACTTTTCTAAATTGATCATCTGCACTCTCAAACAGCTTATCATCTAGCCCATCTTCAAAATCTATCACAACACTCTTTAACTCTGGATACTTTGCATTATTTACAATGCTTTCTAAAGAATATAATGATCCTGGAACAAAAAGGGTAGCTCCTATATCTATATAGCTTATCCCTTTCATACGTGTATTTCTATTCAATATTTAACCTTTAGTATTTTTATAAAACAATATTATTAAAATATTATGAAGAATTAATTAAGTCTAAATATAATATTATTAGTTAAATAAACATAAAGGATTGAAAATGTCTAGAAAAATACTGAACTCGCTTCTAGCGGTTTTAATGGTTTTGTTCATCTTTGGATGCGGTAGTGATAGTGACGATAAAAGCACGAGTGACTCAACAGTTGCTTCATTTGGGGATGACTCATATTACGTTCCTAATGGTGTTGAGATAGAAAGCGAAGAATCAAATGTTATAAAGCTTTCAACAGGTGAAGATGATGCATTGGCTGGGGCAGTGTACTATGAAGAGTTAGAATCTAGTAGCTCTAGTGCAATCCCTCGTGCTATTTCTAAGAGTCAAACTCTTAATGATATGAATACTTTTATGAGTAGCTATAATTTTAGCCATCCTATTGAATCTGTTCAGACACTAACAACTCAGGTTTATACCACTCCATTTGAGTTTTCTCAAGGTGAATACACACTGACATCTTATTCAGGTACTACTTCTCAATATATTAGAGACCTTCTTTTAGATGTAGCTATGGGTACAGAAAATGCACAGGAACCAACAGTAGACTCTTCTACTCCTACATATACAAAGTTTAACGTAGTTGTTGCTGTGGGGATTAAAGATTCAAAAAAATACTATATGTTTTCAGTATTTCCAAACAGTTCGTACAAGAAATACAGAGCTATTGCAAACTCAATTGCAAATGGGACAAATATAGTTTCAACTCAAAGTACTGTTAAAACAACCACAAGTAACTTTGTCGGACAAGCTCAAAGAAACAGTGCCGACTTTTTGTTTGTCATAGATGACTCAGGCTCTATGAGTAATGACCAACAAGCTATATCTCAAGCTGCAGATGATTTTGGAACAGCAATTACAAACTCTGGAATTGGAAACTATAATATTGCGATCATAACTACAGATTCAAATATTGAAGATGCTAACTGTACATCTACTTCATATTATAGTGGCTGTGCGGGAAGAGTTGTAAATACTCATGGAATATTTACAGATATTGAAGACTTTAAAACATATGTTTTAGTTGGAGATAGTGGTAGTGGAACTGAAACTGGCATATATAATTCTGAACAAGCTTTAAGCATTGGTGGTATTCTCAATACGAGAGGTTTTCCTACTAACCCTCTATCTGTGATTATTTTATCAGATGAGAGTAGCCAATACACTTCTAGAGGTGACAATACATTTGACACTAGTGATAATATATTCATAGATAATAACTATGTTGTTTACCCTATAGTTGATTCGTACTATGATGGTCAATACTCTGATCTTGCTTATGCTACAGGCGGAACAACTGGTGATATAAGTGCAACAGATCAATTCCCTCAAATTATGGAAACAATCGCGATTAATGCTGGTGGTGCAGCAAGTGTATTTACTTTAGAAGCAATTGAAAGTGATGAAAATGCATATGTTGCTAGAATCGATTCCGTAAAAGTAAATGGAGCAACTATTCCTGAATCAAGTGATAATGGTTATGCTTATAATATTTCTGGGAATAAGATAAACTTTTATGGGGATAGTATTCCAAATGAAGGTGATAGTATCGTAGTTGAATACACATATGTTACAACTACTAGTTCTTAAGTAGTGTAGATAAAAATAGGGGAAATTTCTTTCCCTATTTTATATAAATTAAATTGGAAGTACTCTTATCTTTTTACTAAGTTTTTCTTTTAGAGTTGATTCGATTGCGTAAAGTGTACCTGTAGTTGAACTTGCACAGCCATTACACGCACCAAGATAGCGGATATATACATCGATATTTTCATCATTAGTTTTGATGTCAATCACTTCCATATTTCCACCATCCATTACTAAGAACTGACGTACACTCTCATCTATAACTGCATCGATCGCTTTAATCTGTTGAACTAAAGTCATAGTTTCAAAATCACCAGTTGCACCAGCATCAGCCGCTGCTTTCATCTTTTCTTCATCCATCTCTTTGCGTACATCTGCTAATATATCTACAAGGTAGTACTCTCTAGCTTCATGTCCACCTGGTTTTATACAAGATTTACAAAAACCACCAGCTTTTGTGTAGTCTGTGATCTGCTCAACAGTTGTAAGGTCATTTAACTTTATAACCTCTTGAACAGTTTTTAGTGAAACCCTTGCACATTCACATACAATGATCTCCTCTTCAAAACTCTCAGAATCAACTCCAAGGTACATACCTGCAGCTTTTTTAATAACATCATATGCCATAACAGAACAATGCATCTTTTGAGGTGGAACTGCTGGAGTATCTGGATCATCACGAAGTGCCATCTCAACATCTATGTTTGTGATCTTAACAGCCTCTTGTACAGTTTTACCAACACACAGTTCAGTCATAACATCACTTGAAGCGATTGCAGTACCACAGCCAAAAGACTTAAACTTTGAGTCTACAATCTTGTCTGTTTTTGGATCAACTTCCCAGTAAAGTCTTACCGCATCTCCACAGCTCTCAGCTCCAAAGTCTGCAACTATAAGTTTGTTTCCACGTTTTTCAACATCCTCTTGAAAAATTTCTCCTTGATGTTGAGGGTTATTCATAAGTGTCGTCACTTTATTTGAGTATGCATCCCAAAGTGAGTCACCAAATAGATCTGCTTTTGCCATAATTTTTCCTTTAATTTATTTCATAAATTTAAGGGAACCTTTTCCCATTTCATTTATTACGGTATCGGGAGTAATCCCGCTACCTACGACGCTAACGCTTGGTTCTCTTCGGCAGAGAGCCCGCGCAACTAGTTGCTTTTATATTTAATAAAACTAACCATTTTTAAACTCTAAGTTCTGCTTCGTAGAAGCTAGCTTTAGTCGCCTCAGCGGCGCAAGCGAAGTAAAAGGAATTCACTTCCTTTTACGGACTATCTTAATGACTAGGCGCCATCATTAGCCTTGGCTAATGATGGTGTAATTCACATTCGCGAACTTCTCCACCTTCAGTCGGTTTTTGTTTTGCAAATGAGCTTGAGATCCCACGTAGTCTTGCAACTGCTTTTTTGAAATGCTCTATAGTGTAGTCTATCTCTTCATCTGTAGTAAAGCGTGAAAGACTTAGTCTGATCCCTGTGTGAGCCAGCTCATTATCGGCTCCTATTGCGAGCATAACAGTGTTTGCTTCTAAATCTTCACTTGCACATGCACTACCAGTCGAAGCTCCGATCTCGCCATTATTAAGATCCCAAAGCATACCTTCACCCTCAACACCTCTTATAGAGATGAGTATAGTGTTTGGTGTACGGTTATCACGACTTCCTACTACAAATGTATCGCTAAGCTCTAGAAGTGCATCTTCAAGTCTATCCCTTTTAGTACGGATCGACGCCATCTTTTCTTCTATATTTGTTGTAGCAAGTTCCATCGCTTTACCCATACCTACAATATATGGAACATTTAAAGTACCACTTCTACGACCACCCATATGCTCACCACCATTTAAAAGAGGACTAAGTCTGCGAGAGTTTTTAATATACAAAGCTCCGATCCCTTTTGGACCATGAAACTTATGTGCACTCATAGACATAAAGTCTACTTTTACATCTTGTAAATCAACAGGGATCTTACCAACTGCTTGAACACCATCTGTATGAAACAAAACACCCTTTTCAAAACAAACTTCACCAATCTCTTTAATTGGAAAGATCGAGCCTGTCTCATTTGATGCCCACATGATCGTAACTAGAGCTGTGCGATCTGTTATAAAACTCTTTACAGTTTTAGCATCCACTACACCCTCATGATTTACAGGAAGATATGTAACTTTTACACCATCATCCTCTAGTGCCTTACAGGTAGCTAAAATAGAGGGGTGTTCAACCTCAGTTGTAATTATATGGTTTTTTTCACCATGCTGAATTAGGTCGTGATAAACTGATTTTAAAACCCAGTTATTTGACTCTGTAGCACATGACGTAAAGATAATATCGTCATTATCACCTGCATTTAGAGCTGTATAAGCTTGATTTATCGCTTTTTTTATTCCTGGATGAGTTGCTGTTGCAAACTTGTGAAGTGAGTTTGGATTTCCATATAGTTCACTAAAATATGGCAACATCTCATCTACTACTAGTGGATCACACATAGTAGTTGCATTGTTATCTAAATATACTTGCATCTCTTTCCTTTAGAACACTTAATTTCACTTTAACTAAATATTAATTCGGACTATTTTTGTCCTATTCATTTATGACATCATAATGCTTTTACTATTATTTTAAGCTTAAGCATACCTGATTGATGAAAATACTTAAAGTTAGTTTTATATGCTTTTATGTAACAACCTAGTAAAATACCTAAAATAATAGAGTATAGGGATTTAACTAATGTGTAATTTTAACAAACATGATGAAGATACAAAAGCTTTTATACACCTTTTTATGAAAAAAGCTAGTGAAAATGTAGGTGGGATGAATATTTTACTCTCATTAATAGAATCTATCAAGCAAAACAAACCAAATTCACTAATATTAGCAGATAAAAAAGTCTCTTCAAAAGGCTCTAAAATAGAGTGGAATAAAATAGTATTTAAAGATAAGTTTGATGTTTTAAACGAGGTAATCATCTCACACAAGAGTGATGAGGGTTACAACTTCAATATTTTAGATCAGCAGAGTTCAAAAAAGGGCAAAAAAATTCTAAATATGGTAAAGACTTTAGCACCAATAGAGTTTGTAGTTAGTGCAGATGATGGTGATGGTTTTAGCTTTAAAGTGTTTGATAAGATAGAAGACGGATTTGTAACTATAAACCCTATTTTCACAGCCATGTTTTTCTGCTCTAGTGAATTTACAAAAAAAGCACTTAAGTATGAGATGGTATAATTCCATTAACTTTATTATAAGACTTAAAAAAAGCACTAGTGCTTTGGGCCTCCTGCCGAAGGAAACCAAGCGTTAGCGTAGGTAGCGGAATTCACTTCTGATACCGTGATAAATAAAATGAGGGGTTCCCTTCATTTTACAAAGTAAAATTAAGGAATTTAAATTATGGGTCAAACTATAACTGAAAAAATATTTTCCGAACATGTTGGGCATGATGTACATGCGGGTGAGATCGTACGCTCACCTATTGACATGGTTATTGGAAACGATATAACTACACCAATATCTATAAAAGCTTTTGAAGATAGCGGTGCTAAAAAACTTGCAAATCCAGATGGATTTTCAATCGTTTTAGATCACTTTATCCCAGCTAAAGATATAGCTAGTGCAAACCAAGCAAGAATTAGTCGTGATTTTGCTAAAAAACACTCTCTTAAAAACTTTTTTGATGAAAAAGATATGGGGATTGAGCACGCTCTTTTACCTGAAAAAGGTCTTGTGGTTCCTGGTGATGTGATCATTGGAGCTGATAGCCACACATGTACACACGGTGCATTAGGAGCATTTTCAACTGGTATGGGATCAACCGATCTTGCTTTTGCTATGATCACAGGTGGTAACTGGTTTAAAGTCCCAGAATCTATAAAAGTTATACTAAATGGCAAACCTAACAAATACACTACTGGTAAAGACATCATCCTAGAGCTTATCCGTATGATCGGTGTTGATGGTGCACTATATAGAACATTAGAGTTTACTGGAAGCACGATTGAGCATCTTAGTATAGATGATCGTTTCTCCATGTGCAACATGGCTATTGAAGCTGGTGCAAAAAACGGGATCGTTGCATATGATGAGATCACAAAAGAGTTTTTAGCAGACAAAAGTTTAGCACGTGAGCCTAGGATCCACCACTCAGATGATGATGCTAAGTATGTAAAAACTGTAGAGATAGATGTTGCAAACCTTGATCCTGTGATCGCGTATCCGTTTTTACCATCAAATGGTCATTCAATAAACAAGGCTGTAGAGGACAAGATCAAAGTTGATCAAGCGTTTATTGGTTCATGTACAAATGGTCGTTTAGAAGACTTAAGAGTAGCAGCTGAGATCTTAGATGGCAAACGTGTACACGAAGATGTCCGCCTGATCGTCACACCTGGAACTCAGCAGATCTTACGCGAGGCTAACAAACTAGGATATATAGATATCATTGTAGATGCTGGTGGAGTTGTAAGTAATCCAACTTGTGGTGCATGTCTTGGTGGATATATGGGCATTTTAGGCGATGGTGAGGTAGCGATCAGCACCACTAACCGTAACTTTGTTGGTCGTATGGGAAGTCGTAGTTCAAAAGTTTACTTAGCAAACTCTGCAGTTGCAGCAGCTTCAGCTATAACAGGTTACATAACAGATCCTAGATAATGATGGATATACCTTGTGTCATCTTTGCAGGTGGCAAATCAAGCCGTATGGGGGAGGACAAAGCTCTTCTTCCATTTGATGGGTTTGATACACTTACGCAGTTTCAACTAAATAAACTCTCCAAAATTTTCAACAAAGTCTATATATCTTGTAAAACTAAAGATAAGTTTGTCTCTCTTAAAGAGTACAAAAACATAAACTTTATAGAGGATGTCAAATCTAGCAATATCTACGCACCTACTACAGGCTTTATAGCTGTTTTTGAGAAGCTTAAGTGTGAGAGTTTTTTCGCTCTAAGTGTAGATACCCCTTTTGTTGATCAAAACATTATCTCAAAACTAATAGATGCAGATCATAGCTCACTAGATGCAACCATAGCAAAAACAGATAATGGTTTAGAGTCGATGTGTGGAGTCTACCACAAAAGCCTACTACCAGCATTTAAAAAGATGCTAAGTGATAATAATCACAAACTTCAGTTTTTGCTAAAAAACTCAAAGCTAAACAGAGTCTATTTTAAAGACCAAAAACCATTTTTAAACCTTAACAATCCACAAGAGTATAAACAAGCACTTAGACTGATTCCATAACTGTTATAAAAATGTAGCTATAATTATAAGTAAGAGACCATAAATAAGTTCATAGCTAATGAAAAGAGAAGCTATAAGATATGAGGCGAAAATCCGCAGGAGCTACTAGTAGCTTCAAGGGTTTTTAACGAAGTAGATTGTAGCTTCTCTTTTCACCCATAAGGGCAACATGTAAAAGATTCATCTTCT
>JBEPWC010000080.1:0-7701 GCA_041642615.1 Sulfurimonas sp.
AAAATCATCAGTACGCTCTATAGTCTCTTTAAAAGGGTAAAGATTTACACAAACCAGATCAATTGCCTCAACACCCAACTCTTTAGCTTGATCTAAATGAGACTGTTTGTCACGACGGTGTAATATTCCCCCATGAACATAAGGATTTAAAGTTTTTACACGACCTTCAAAACACTCTGGGAACTTTGTAACCTCATCGATCTCAATAGCTTTTATATCAGCTTCTACTAATTTTTTATATGTACCGCCTGTTGAGATGATCTCAAAGCCGTTTTTTACCAACGACTGACAAAACTCTACAACACCTGCTTTATCGCTAACGCTTACTAATGCTCGTTTCACTATAATTATCTCCTTTTTCAAGAGAGTGAACCTCTTGAAAAATTCCCCTCAACTTATACTTTGCCTGATGACAAGAGAGAAATATATTTTATTTTTGAAATTTTAATTATGAGATTTTATCTAATCCTAGTTTATAAAATGGTAAACTAAGTACGCTAACTTAAGTTATTTGGATGTGCTGCTTTAGCTGCACCTGTTTGTTTACTAAGTAAAAAGGAGTTCAAAGCATGAAAAATATAGCAGTTATATGTTCAGGTGGTGATGTATCTGGGATGAATCCAGCCATAAAGCATTTTGTGGAATACGCAAAGAAAAACACTCTTACTCCATATTTTATATACAACGGTTATGAGGGTTTGATAGACAATAATATATATGAAGCTTCATACAAAGATGTAGCTGGAATTATCACTCGTGGTGGCACAAAAATAGGAAGCTCAAGAAGTAAAAGATTTTTAGACTACAAATATAGAAAAATTGCAAAAGAGAACTTAGATAAACTAAACATAGACTCTTTAGTTGTCCTAGGGGGTGATGGATCATTTAGGGGGCTTCATCAGTTTTACAAAGATTTTGGAGTAAAGTTTTGTGGTATTCCTTCTACTATAGATAACGACATAAACGGGACTGATTATTGTTTAGGTGTAGATACAGCACTAAATATAATCAAAACATCAATAGACGCTATACGTGATACAGCTTCAAGTTTTAGACGTGCTTTTGTGGTTGAGACTATGGGTAGAGACTGTGGATATTTAGCTTTGATCACAGCACTTACTAGTGGAGCTGAGATGTGTTTGATCCCAGAGGTTGAGTACGACTTAAAAAATTATGAACAAAAGTTCAAACAAGATCTTCAAGATGGAAGGGATTATTTTCTAGCGATCGTTTCTGAGGGTATAAAACAAGACTCATCTGAGATCTCAAAATGGTTTGAAGAGACTATTGGGATGGAGTCTCGTGTAAGTATTTTGGGTCATATTCAGCGTGGTGGAAACCCTACGATTTATGACAGACTTATGGCATATAAGTTTATCAACAAAGCGATCGATGCACTCATAAATGGTAGAGATGAGAGTGTGGTATGTTACACAAAGAAAGGATTTGAATACAAAAGTATAGATGAAGTTACAAAACCTTATAAGCTTGATGCTGAGCTTATAAATATTTTAAAGGACAATATCTAGTTTAAGATTCCCAGTCAAGCTGAGAATGACGTTGTATGTCATCCTCGGGCTTGACCCGAGGATCTATAACCTCCAATGTCATTTTAAAAACAATACTTAGAGATATCTTCTGGCTTTCCAATGTAGTAACCTTGAGCATAATCAACTTTTAACTTTTTAACTGTATTTAAGATCTCTTTAGAAGAGACAAACTCTGCTATTGTTTTTACATTAATCTTGTGTGCTAAACCAACTATGGTTTCAACCATTATCTGTGAGTGCTCATCTCTGTCAATGTTGGATATAAGCGATGCGTCTATCTTAATAAAATCTATTGGAAGATTTAGTATGTGAGTAAAGTTTGAGTAACCACTTCCAAAGTCATCAAGTGCTATTTTGATCCCATATGAACGGATCTTTCTACAAAAATTGTATACTACTTCGTAGTCTTTGAACTCCTCTGTTTCAAGTATCTCTATGGTTATAAGATGGTTATAGTTAAAACTATCTAGCATCTCATAGATTGTCTCTAGTGTTTTTTCATTTTCAATATCTACTATTGAGATATTTATAGAACAAGGTACCTTGTACCTTTTGATCACATCAAGGGTATTTTCAAACACTTTTCTGGTAAGTTTGTAGTAGATCTTATTTTGTTTTGCTACATCTATAAAGGTATGTGGTGGAATAATCTCACCATCATTTTTGATCCTTACAAGTGATTCGTACTTAGTTTCTAGATTTGGGTCTTGTATGGCGGAAATCGGCTGAAAATAGGAGATCACATCATCATTTTCAAAAGCTCTTAAAAGTAAGTTTTTACACTCTATGTCATCTTTGTGTTTTTGTTCAATCTCTTGAGATTCACTAAAAACTGCAATATTTTGATTCTTATTTTTTGCATCTTTTAGAGCCATATCTGAAAATGCAAGCATCTTTTTATCACCATAAAAAGAGATACCAGCACTCATAACAAAAGAGTGTTTATGCTCATCCATCTCAAATACATTTTTCTTATATATCTTCAAAAAGTGATTAATACTGTGTAAAAATCTATCTTTATCAATATGTGAGTTTTCTTTTATTACAACTGCAAACTCATCCCCACTTATGTGATAGATCTTAGCCCCATCAATATCTAAAAACTCCTCTATAAACCTAGCAGTCTGTTTAAGAGCCAAGTTACCCATCTCCTCGCCATATACATCATTAAACTTTTGAAATTTATCTATATTTAGCAAAGCCATCATAGAAAAATCATAGATCTGAAAGTCTTCTAAAAGCTTGTTTCTATTTGGTAAGCCACTTAAAAAGTGTGTATATACTTTTTGGTAAAGCTCATTTGTTTTTTTAGTGATCTCATTTTCTAAGTTTTCATTATATTTTAAAAGTTGAGTCTGAAGATTTTTTTGTTTTTCCTCAGCTTCAGACGCACGTTTTAGCTCTTTTGTTAGGTTATTTTGCAAAGAGTTAAGCTTTAGTATAGAAAATACAACTATAAACACAGCTATTAAAAAAGAGATCCCAACCATCATCTGGTTTGTGATATTGGCCTCTCTTAACTCCACTATAGTCTCTTGTAAAAAACCTCTAATTATCTCCTCAACTTCATTTACATCACTTGCAAAACCTTTTGTAACTTCGTTGTACCCTATTACTGCATCTTCTAAGTCCTCTTTATACTCACTATTAAGAGACTCAACTATACTAGCTTCAACACTTTTATAAGCAACTAACCTTTTTTTTAAAACTATAAACTTTTTGTCTAAAAGTTTTTTTAGCTTTTCATCAAACTCTACTATCTCGTAGATCTCGTCAATGATTCTTCCAAACTTATTATGGTTTTTTTGAAGTGGCTGTCCTAGTAGCAATCTTTGAAGCACCTCTGATTGCTTCTCTTCAATGCTAATATTTAGCCCTTGAATATTTTTATACAGGTCTAGGTAGTCATTTTCTATTTGAGATATTATCTCTGTGTTTGAGTCTATACTTTTTACAGAGTATGCTAGTGAAACAAACAGCAGTAAGAAACTGCTTATCAATAAAAGATAGATCCTACTTTTTAATTCTAACATCAAAATTCAGCTTTTATAGAAAGGTATGAGACCTTTTGAGTGCCATCTTTTGAAGCTGGCTCACCAAAGTGCCATCCACTACCTGTGTAATCTTCTTTTGTATACATAAACCCAAGTTTTGCGTACATGTTTTTATGAAACTTATATGTTGTGTATAACTCACCCACACTACCCCTAATAGCTAACTTGTTGTACATATCTTCAGCCCCTTGGGTTGCAGAAAACCAGTACTTACTTCCCTTATTATACTCGACACCTAAGTTAAACTCTTCGTTAATGTTATATTTAAAACCTAAATATACAGAGTGTCCAATATCATCGATCATTGTACCTTTTGCATAACTTGCTGTTGAAAAACCAGGATCATCGGAGTAAAAGTTTCCGTCATTGTTTGCATCTACTATTTGATAGTCATCAACTTTACCGTTAGAATCAGGATGAGAGATCGCTGAATGTATAAAGATAGTAAGCTTATCGTCAAAAAGGTCCCTGATATCTAAACCTAGTCCATATGTAAATATATCTCCAAGAACACTTGCGTCATCAGAGTTTACATCAGGTCCTAAATATGGATGTGCTTTAAAGTCACCTAAATAGTTAACACCAAAAGAGAGCAGGCTATCTCCACCAGAAAAGTTAAAACTTGTATCGTAATAGGCTCCAAGTATATTAGCATTATCTATATTTTCACGGTTACACTGATATGGATAGATGTTTGCATTTAGAGTATATGCTTTAGCTACTATTACTCTCAGGAAGTTCTCATTTGTAAGTTTCTGAGTAGCGATTAAACCATATGAGTTCATATCAAACACAAGTGCTGGAAACATCGACTTTCTCTCATTATTTAGTGCAAAATTCATAGGTGTACCACCAGTTGTCGGCAATATCCCAAAACTAAAAGTAAATGCATATTCAGAGTCTATATTTGGAGTAAAGTCTACATAAGCACGATCTACGTCAAATGCACTTGTTGAAGATACTGACTTAATATCACGAGATAGTATACAAAGTCTTTGGTGCGATTGGCTTGAGTTTGTAAATATAAATCTACCATTAAACTTTGTATACTTATCTATCTTACCAATTAAGTTTAACTTGAATTTTACAGCTACTGCTGGATCAAAATCTTTACTGAACTGATCTCTTCTTTGTTGCTCGACTCCATCATATATCGCTTTTGTATTTTCACCATCTATTTGACCAAGCCTATAGTCCATTTTATCCATACGAACTTCAAGCTCTGGTAAAAAATCAACTTTATCTAGTAAACTTTGTGTTTCACTCGCTTCAATGATCGGTATATATTCATTTAGATCAGCCTCGTTATTTTCTGTTTTATTTTTTAAAGTGCTAAGTTGCTCTTCAAGAGCTTTGATCCTTTTTTCTAGATCAGTTGAAGCGTGAGTGTAAGTGAGTAGAAGGGTAACTAGTAGTATATTTTTTAGCATATTAAAGTCCTGGGACAACAGGTTGTTTTGAATCTGCTGAGTGTTTTATAAGATATTTTTCTAGCTTAATTAGCTTTTCTTTTCTAAGTTCATCAAGGTTATATCTTTTTAATCTTCTCTCGCTTGAAAATATTCTCTCCCACTGTATGGAAGCTTTTGTTCCAGCATAGAGGTTTAACTCTTTAGCTAACTTAGAGATATCCTCATCTGCTAGAATCAAGGATGGTAACATTAAAAAAAATAATACTAAAAAAGCTGTTTGTTTCATCATAATAGTCAGAATACTACACTAGTAATATTAAATAAATGCTTAACCTTAAACAATATAAACATTTTTTGTTATGTATAAAATAGAGTTTTTAGATCTGCCCTGCTATACTTTCATCATGAATTTATTAGATAAAACAATGAACCATCAAAGACCAATAGCTATAAGTATACTTGCTATATTTATGCTACTTGGTTTTTTCATGAGCCTAAGGGTCATAGTAGAGAATATAAACAGTGATAATGTTGTAGTTTGGTACTACTATTTTTCAATAGTTATAACACTTTTTTCATTAGTGACCGCTATAGGATTACTTATGATGAAAAAGTTTGCAGTGTATCTTTACATTATATATATTCCGATCTCGCTTTACACTCAGTATTTAGTTAGTGATGATTTTAATATTTATGGGGCTTTGTTTGCGGTGTTTTTTATAGCGATAATGCTAAAGTATATAAAGAAAATGGATTAAGAAGACCCTTATAGGTCTCTCTCAATCACCTTTTTAAATGTGTTAAAATAGTTATCTTTAAGAGTGTCTATACTCATAGATACATCGTTGATGCGAACTGTGTTTGAACCAACTGTACCTATTTTTTCACATGCTATTGAGCCATCGATCATAGCTTCAAAAGCCTCACAGTTTTCAGGTTTAACCTCTATGATTGCACGACTCATAGACTCAGCAAAGATATCACGCTCATCTTCTACGCTCATCTCTACATCACAACCCATACCTGAGGTTGCACACATTTTAGCAAGTGCTATAGCTACACCACCACTAGATGCATCTTTTGCACACTCTAGCAAATGTTTAACGTTTGCATCGATAACAAGCTCCCAAAGTGCAAGCTCTTGTTCATAATCTATCTCTGGTAGTTTTCCAGCAACCACTCCACAGATCTCTTTCATATAAAGAGACCCTCCAAACTCTGACTTACTTTTACCAACTAAATAAAGTATATTTCCTTCGTTTTGAAAGCTTGACATAAGTACATTGTTTTGATCATCGTTTACACCAACTGTAGCGATCGATGGAGTTGGGAAAACTGAAACTCCGTTTGTCTCATTATACAGTGAAACATTACCACCGATCACTGGAGTATTTAGCTCAGCACATGCTTCTTTGATCCCCTCACAAGCTTGACCAAACTGCCACATAACCTCAGGGTTCTCTGGGTTACCAAAGTTCAAACAATCTGTGATAGCTAGTGGTCTTGCACCACTCATGGCAACGTTACGTCCAGCTTCAATAGTAGCTGCAGCTCCACCACCTTTTGGATCGATGTAGCAATAACGCACATTACAGTCACTACTCATAGCAAGAGCTTTGCCATTCTCTTTTACACGGATCACAGATGCATCAAGCATACCGCCTTTTTTTACAGTGTTTGTTTGTACCATAGAGTCATACTGATCGTATATCCACGATTTATCTACAACTTCCATAGACTTAGTTAAAATCTCAAAAGCTTTCTTGTTTGAAACCTTGTCAAAATCATCAATAGTTACACCAGCTATCTCATCTAAATAAGCAGGTTTACTCATAGGACGCTCAAGTACTGGAGCTTCCTCACTTACAGGATCAACAGGTACATCTGCAACTTTTTCACCATGCCAAAAAAGCTCCATATGACCAGTGTCAGTTACTTCACCGATAGTAGCAGCGTCTAGATCCCATTTTTCAAAAATATCTATAACTTTTTGCTCACTACCTTTTTTAACACAAACAAGCATACGCTCTTGTGATTCACTAAGCATAAAATCATAAGGAACCATCCCCTCTTCACGAGCAGGGACTTTATCAAGATGCATAATCATACCGCTTCCACTACGTCCAGCCATCTCAAATGAGCTAGATGTAAGACCAGCTGCACCCATATCTTGGATACCTACAACGTGATCAGTTTTGAAAAGTTCTAAACAAGCTTCTAGTAGAAGTTTTTCAGTAAATGGATCACCAACCTGAACAGTTGGACGAAGTGATTTTGATTCTTCTGTAAACGAGTCCGAACTCATTACAGCACCACCAAGACCATCACGACCCGTTTTAGCACCAACATACATTACAGAGTTTCCGATCCCATCAGCACGACCGTAAAAGATCTCATCAGATTTTGCGATACCTAAGTTAAATGCATTTACAAGGATATTTCCATTGTAACACTCATCAAAACTCACTTCACCACCAATGGTTGGAACACCCATACAGTTACCATAACCACCAATACCCTCAGTTACACCACGTACTAAATAACGCTGATGTGCTGAAGTTTTATCATCGTTTAAAACATTACCAAAACGAAGTGCATTTAGAGATGCAACTGGGCGTGCACCCATTGTAAAAACATCACGCATGATCCCACCAACACCAGTAGCAGCACCCTGATAAGGCTCTA
>JBEPWC010000081.1:0-7673 GCA_041642615.1 Sulfurimonas sp.
CCTGTAAGAAACGACCAAGCATCAAGGTATATATATCTGTAGCATATGCAGCGATGAGTGAGCCAACTAAAAAGATCAAAAGACCTACTAAAAGTGTTGGTTTTCTACCTATTTTATCGCTCATATTTCCAAAAGGGACTTGAAATATAGCTTGAGTCAGTGCGTATCCACCAACAACTATTCCCACAAGCAGTGGTGTAGCACCCTCAAGTGAGAGTGCATATACCGAGATGATCGGTAAAACTAAAAACAGACCCAAAAATCTTAATGATAAAATAATTGAGAGTGGCATAACTTTTTTAAACATAAGTGTCCTCTTTTATATGTGTTTGGTATAATTATGTAATTATAATAAAAACAATTAAAACAAGGCTTCAATTTGAAATTAGTTTTAGCAACAGCAAACAAGGGTAAAGTAAAAGAGATCAAAGCACTGTGTCAAGATCATGAGGTTATACCATATGGTGATCTTATAGAAGAGTTTGAGATAGTAGAAGATGGAAACACTTTTAAAGAAAATGCCCTTATAAAAGCAAGAGCTGTATTTAATGCACTGGGCGATGAAAATGTGGTGGTTATAGCGGATGATAGCGGGATAAGCGTAGATGTACTTGATGGGGAACCTGGTATATATAGTGCAAGGTATGCTGGTGTTGGAGCAAGTGACAAAGAGAATTTATATAAGTTAATAGATTCTGTAAAAGAAAAGGGTGTTAAATCAAGCAAAGCCTACTATACAGCTGCGATCGCCATTGTTACAAAAACCTCAGAGTACACAGTTCATGGTTGGATGTATGGAGATGTGATCACAGAGGCGCGTGGCGATAAAGGTTTTGGTTATGATCCAATGTTTATACCATTAGGGTTTGATAAAACTTTAGGTGAGTTGGATGATGATGTGAAAAAAGGGTTGTCGCATAGATCACGTGCACTTAATCTAGCAGAGAAGATAATCAAAGTATTGTAAAAAAAACTCCATCCTTGGAGTTATAGCCGCTAGTCAGTCCATTTGACAATAGGCTTTTACAGAAATTTGCGACTTAGGTTATAGAAAGACTCTTCTAGTTTTTCTACAAAGCCTTGTATCTGATTGTTGTATCTGCTTAAATTTTGCATGATATCCTCCTTGTGCCTAGCAAATGTAGAAAAAATTAATTAAAATTTCCCCTACGTAAAAGAATAACAGCAAAAAACATACCACTTAAAAAATGATCAGTAAAAGCACCCCAAATAAAATTCTATACACTCCAAAAGCAACAAATGTAAACTTTTCTAAAAATGCTAAAAATAGCTTGATCGTAACGTAAGCTACAACAAAAGAAACAACAAATCCGATTCCTAAATTTATAAGTGATTCGTGTGTAAAATCTTTGTAGTGTTTTAAAAGATCATAACCAGTTACTGCACACATTACAGGAAAAGCAAGTAGAAAACTAAACTCTGCACTAGCACGACGGCTAAGTCCTACTAAAAGTGCACCTATGATCGTAGACCCAGCACGACTTGTCCCTGGTATAAGTGCAAAGACCTGAGCAAAACCGATCCAGAGAGTTTGTTTCATGTTTATTTTTTCTATGTCATCTAACATCGTTTTCTCATGGGGAATAAAAAACTTCTCAACTAGCAAAAATATAACACCACCAACTATAAACATAACCGCAACAACATCTATACTAAACATAGCTTTTATCTGATCTGAAAATATAAACCCAACTGTACCTATTGGTAAAAACGCAATAAAAACTTTTGTCCAAAGGGGTATTTTGCTTACATGAAATTTATCGCGGTAGTTGAAAAAAACTGCAAGGATCGCAGCAAACTGTATGATCACCTGATACGCGTTTGTCACATCTGTTTGGTCTACACCTAAAAACTTACTAGCTACTATTAGGTGTCCTGTTGATGAGATGGGAAGAAACTCTGTAAACCCCTCTATGATACCTAAAATTATAGAGTCTACTATTGTCATATACTACCTTAATTTTTTCGCTATTTTAACACAATAATAGTTGCTTAAATATATTTTGATATAATACGAGGTTTTTTAATTAAATAAGAGAAACTTAAAATTTAAAGTAGGAAATATCATGTTACTTTTTACACCTGGACCAACTCCAGTACCTCAAAATGTCCGTAATGCTATGGCAGATGAGACAATGCACCATCGCACACCAGAGTTTGAAGCGATCTTTGAAAAGACGCGTAAACATCTTTTTAACCTTTTTAATACAGATGAGGTTGTAATGCTAGCTTCAACTGGAACAGGAGCTATGGAAGCTACAGTTATAAATCTGTGTAAAAACACACTATTAAGTGTAAACAGTGGAAAATTTGGTGATCGTTTTGGCAAGATTGCAAAAGCTCATGGACTAGAAAATGTTGAGATCAAAAATGAGTGGGATACACCTGTTAGTGTTGAAGAGATCACAGCTGCACTTAAAGCAAACCCAGATATTGATGCGATCGCAGTTCAGATCAGTGAATCAGCTGGAGGGCTTCGCCACCCGGTAGAGGAGTTAGCTGCAGCTGCAAAAGAGATCAACCCAAACATTATGATCATAGCAGATGGGATCACAGCTGTTGGTGTTGAGAAGATCGATGTGACAAACATAGATGCACTGATTGCAGGGAGCCAAAAAGCTTTAATGCTACCACCAGGACTTGCGATCATAGGACTCTCAAATAGTGCAATTGAAAAAATTGGCGAGGGTGTGGGTTACTACTTTAACCTAGCTACAGAGATTAAAAAACAGCGTCAAAACACCACAGCTTGGACTGCAGCTACTACTTTAACCATAGGTTTGTTAGAGGTTTTAGAGACCATAGAAAATAATGGAGGTTTTACAAGACTATATGGCGAGACAGCTTGTCGTGCAAAATCTGTAAGACGTGCATTTGAAGCGATAGGACTTCATGTTTATCCAAAAACACCAGCAAAATCTATGATCACAATAGACCATGAAGATGCAAGCGAGATTAGAAAAATTTTAAAAGAGGATTATGGAGTAAATGTAGCTGGTGGACAAGATCACCTAAAGGGTAAGATCTTCCGTATAAACCAGATGGGTCTGATCGAGCCTTATGAGATGGCATGGGTTGTAAATGCAGTTGAGTTAGCCCTTGATAAAGTTGGAAAAAGAAAGTATGACGGTACTGCAAACAAGGTTTTTAACGACTGCTTTTTAGGAATGGAACAGTAGATGATACTAGAGCATGAAATACCTAATGGCTCAAAACTTTACTTTGGTAAAAGTGCTAAGGTAAAAAGAGAGATAGAAAAAATAGCAAGTGAGATCTTAGACGAAAAAGGTTTTGAAGAGATCTTAACTCCTGTTTTTTCATACCATCAACACTTAAGCATAGCTAGCCAAAAAGAGTTGATCCGTGCAAATGACCAGCAAAACAACTCACTCTCTCTAAGAGCAGATTCGACCATAGATGTTGTTCGCATTATTGAAAAACGCCTTGGTAGAAACACAAATGAGAGAAAATGGTTTTACATACAACCAATCTACAAGTACCCAACAGCAGAGCAGTACCAGATCGGTGCTGAATATATGGGAGAAACACAGCTCTCATATGTTTTAAATGTAGCAGATGAGATCTTTAAAAAGCTTGATGTAGATGCACTAACTCAAGTGAGTAACATGAAGATCCCACACATACTTGTAGATATGTTTGATGAGCTTACTCTTGATGACTTTAGACACCTAAATATAGAGAAGTTTTTAAATCTAAAAGTTGATTGGTTGACTAGGTTAGTCTATCTTCAGCATGTAGATCAGGTAGATGAGCTTTTAGAGATCATACCAGATGTGTTAAAACCAGAGCTTATAAAGATGAAAGAGTTATGTGCAAATTCGGGTTGTGCAAACAGTGTTTTAGCACCAATGTATTATGCGAAAATGCTTTACTATGATGAGCTATTTTTTAGAGTGATCAAAAACAATGAGGTCTATGCACGCGGTGGTAGATATAAAAATGAAGATACAACTTCGGTTGGTTTTGCAATATATACAGATACAATAATAGAAGAGAAAGTGAAATAAATGAAAGCAGATTTGATAGTCGGAATCCAGTGGGGTGACGAAGGTAAAGGTAAAATAGTAGACGCACTTGCATGTGAATACGATATGGTATGTAGAAGTCAAGGTGGTCACAACGCTGGGCATACGATCTGGGTTGATGGTGTAAAGTACGCACTTCATTTGATCCCATCGGGTGTGCTTAATCCAAAAGCTATAAATGTAATAGGAAACGGTGTAGTATTATCGCCAGAAGCTATCATTAAAGAGATGGAGCAGTTTGAGAACTTAGAGGGGCGTCTTTTTATATCTGACAAGGCTCATCTAAACCTCTCTTATCACGCACTAATAGATCAAGCAAAAGAGAGACTAAAGGGTGATAAAGCTATTGGTACTACAGGAAAAGGGATTGGACCTGCATATGCAGATAAGATCAGCCGTAACGGTGTGCGTGTAGGTGAGCTACTAGATCCTGCAAAACTGTGTGACTCAATACTAGAGTATTTTGAGCAAAATCGTGCTATTTTTGATATTTACGATATAGCTACACCACTAAAAGATACACTTTTTCAAGAGTTAGAGAGTTTTAAAAACAAACTTGCCCCATTTATTACAGATACTACACAGATGATGTGGAAGGCACTAGATGAGGATGGTAAAAAAGTTCTTTTAGAGGGTGCTCAGGGGACTCTACTTGATATAGATCACGGTACATATCCATATGTAACATCTAGTTCAACTGTAAGTGCTGGTGCTTGTACTGGGCTTGGGATCAATCCTAAAGATATTGGTAAAGTTATAGGGATCGTAAAAGCATACTGTACACGTGTTGGAAATGGACCTTTTCCAAGTGAAGATTTTGGTGAAGATGGTGAGCGTCTTGGTGAGCAAGGTCATGAGTTTGGAACAACAACTGGAAGAGCTAGACGTTGTGGTTGGTTTGATGCAGTTGCAACACGCCATGCTTGTCGCCTAAACGGTGTAGATGAACTCTCACTTATGAAGCTAGATGTACTTGATGGATTTGAAGAGGTGAAGTTGTGTGTAGCATATGAGTACAATGGTAAAGAGATAGATTATATGCCAGCTGATTTAGAAAATGTTAAACCTATATATAAAACTTTTGAGGGTTGGACAAACTCTGTTGGTGCAAGAGCGTTTGAAGATCTGCCAGAGAATGCTCAAGCTTTTGTAAAAACGATTGAAGAGATTAGTAAAACAAAAGTTGGTATAATCTCTACATCACCTGAAAGAGATGACACTATAATTTTATAAAAGGACCTTTAAATAATGAAAACTCGCTATGCTCCACTTGTAAAGCTTCGAAAAAATACAATGGATAAAAGTGAGCGTCTTGTTCAGCAAAAAAATATGGAGTTAAATAATGCACAAAATGCATTAGAGAGTTCGTATAGGTACCTTGAAGAAATTGAACAACCAAACTCTGGAAATATACAGACTCTTTTGGCTTCAAGGTCTTTAATGTCTTCACAAAGAGATCTGATACAAAATAATAAAAACTGGGTAAACTTTGCAAAAGAGCAGTTAGAAGAAGCAAAACAGCAGTTTAAAAAAGATATGATAGAGTATGAAAAGTTTAAATACTTAGATCTACAAGAGGTTAAAAAGTATAAAAAAGAGTTACAAGTTAAAGAATCTAAAGGGCTTGATGAAGTTGCAAGTATGACATTTGGAAGAGTATACAGATAAAGAGAGTAGTATGAAGTTATTGGTTGTTTTTTTATTTATGTTTACACAAGTCTATTCTATAGATCCAAGTGATAAACTTTTTGAGTGTAGTGAAGTTTTCAAAGCTAGAAAAAGTGAGCTTCTAATCGAACTTGAGCGTATAGATGAGCAAAAACAAGCCCTAGAGGCGTTAAAAAATGCAACTGAAGATCTACTAAGAGAAAAAAAGAAAAAGCTTGACTTAGAATCTGATGAGGTTGAGCGAAAAAGAGTAGAGATAACCCAAAAAGAGAAAAATGTCAAGAAGATGTTAGAGGAAAATAAGCAAATTCTAGAAAAATTAACAAATATAAAAACAGACAAAGTAGCACAAACTTTTGCAAAAATGAAAGCTGGGTCTGCTGCGGATATTTTATCTCAAATGGATACAAAAGATGCAGCAGATGTTCTTTCATCTTTAAAACCTAAAATAGTAGGAAAAATTCTAGCGAAAATGGATCCAAAAAAAGGTAGTGAACTAACCATTCTTTTAGCAAAATGATCTCGCCTAAACACTTTCTAACCTAAAATATAGTAAAATATCCAAATTTAATTTATTTTGAGGCTAAATGTCATGAAGATTTCACTAAAAACCATCCCCCATATATGCTCAAAGATAGCAATCGATTTAAACAAGAGTGGTGCAGTTACTATGACCAAAGGGCTTGAAGCTGTAAGTAGTGAAGCTGAAAAAATACTCTTAGCCAATGTAAAAAAAGAGATGGCTCTTGATGAGAAAGTAGCAGAGATCTGTGATGAGAACGAAGAGGAGATTGAGTTTAATTTAGTAGATGAGCGTCAACTTTTCTTTATGATTAAGAAAAAACTTGCTCCTGAGTTTGATGTGATATTAAACTATGAAGAGCGTTACTCAGATATATCCCACAAAATACTAGACGAACTGTATGAAGAGGATCTGATCCATTTTGAAGTATCTGAGAATCGTATAAAAAATATTATCTACAACTCCATTACATCTTTTATAGCAGATGCTAATGAAATTGATGATGCAGTCATGGATAAGATCCGCTCATATAAGAAGCGATACATTCCAGGAACTGATGAGTTTGATATACTTTATGAGAAACTATACCGTGAAGAGATGACTAAAAGGGGGATGCAATAATGAAAGAATCAGCAATGAAAAAAGTGTATATTTATCTTGAAAATGGCACTTTCTTAGAAGCAAATAGCTTTGGAGCAGATACTACAAGTGTAGGTGAGATCGTATTTAACACCTCTCTTACAGGATATCAAGAGGTTATGAGTGATCCATCATATGCTGGGCAGTTTGTAACCTTTACTATGCCAGAGATTGGAAATGTAGGTGTAAACGCTCAAGATATGGAGAGTAGTGCTGCTCACGCAAAAGGGATGTTTGTTCGTAAATACCAAAGTCGCTACTCAAACTTTCGTGCACAAGACTCACTAGATGCATTTTTAAAAGAGCATGGTGTTATGGGGATCTGTGATATAGACACAAGATACTTAACTAAGATGTTAAGAGCAGAGGGTGCTATGATGATGATAGCATCAACTCAGATTAGCGATAAAGAGGAACTAAAGAAAAAACTTGAGTCAAGCCCAAGAATTGAAGATATAAATTATATTGAGCAAGTAAGTACTAAAGAGTCTTATAAACATACTCAATCAACCTATTCAAAAGTTAAGTTTGATTATGAAGAGGCACCTGAGCTAAAAGCAAAAATAGTAGCAATTGACTTTGGTGTAAAGAGAAATATACTTAATGAACTAGTTAGTGCAGGCTTAGATGTCGAAGTTATACCAAATAGTTTTGATGCAGAGGAGTTAACACAAAAATACAACAACAAAGAGATAGATGGTGTATTTTTGTCAAATGGTCCTGGTGATCCTCTGGTTTTAAAAGAGGAGCAACAACAGATCAAAGAGGAGGTCCGC
>JBEPWC010000082.1:0-7653 GCA_041642615.1 Sulfurimonas sp.
ATTTTTATCGTCATTTAAAACATTACCAAAACGAAGTGCATTTAGAGATGCAACTGGGCGTGCACCCATTGTAAAAACATCGCGCATGATCCCACCAACACCAGTAGCAGCACCCTGATAAGGCTCTATGAAACTTGGATGGTTGTGTGACTCCATCTTAAATACAGCAGCATACCCACCACCAATATCAATTACACCGGCATTTTCACCAGGTCCCTGTATAACCCACGGTGCTTTTGTTGGAAAACCTTTTAAATGAACAGTTGAGCTTTTGTATGAACAGTGTTCACTCCACATAGCTGAAAAAACACCAAGCTCTACAAGATTCGGCTCACGCCCTAGAATCTCTTTTATATGCTTGTAATCATCTTGGGTTAACTTATGGTTAGCTAGTTGTGTATCTATGTCTGGTAGTTGCTGGTTCACTGTAGGAATCCTAAATTATGGTATTTACTGAAAAATTCAGTTTTTAAAGTGAAATTGTATCTAAAAGGTGGTAAAAGTTATTTTAAGGGAATCTAATGAAACAAAAAGTCATCTTGATCTCTAATATTTCTCTTTAAAGAGAATATATTTTTATAAAAAACTTCCTCTATCTCATACTCTTTAGTTGATTTTGGAAGTTTAACTTTAAACTCATCGCCCTCTTCTTTTCCCAACATTGCCTTAGCTAAAGGGGAGTGTATGGAGATCAGACCATGTTCTGGTTCAGCTTCTAAAACACCACAAATTGTGTAAAGTTCCTCTTTGTCTGTTGCTAAATCTAAAAGTCTAACACTTGAACCAAATCTAGCTTTTGTGTGTGGGGAGAGTGAAGGGTCTATGATTTGAGACTTTTCTAACATAGAGTTTAGATAAAAAAGTCTTTTATCAATAAAACGAAGTTTCTCTTTAGCAGCGTGATACTCAGCGTTTTCACTACGATCACCCTGATCAGCTGCTACTTTTTTCTCGTGTGCCACTTGAGGTTTATGCACTTCTAGGAGAAACTTAAACTCTTTTGTTAAGAGATCATAGCCCTCTATGCTTATAGGTTCTTTTATTTTTGAAATCCTATGATGTAGTAGGTCTCTTTGTTTTCTAGCTTTTCTACCTCTACTTTAAACTTATCAGCAAAATGCTTTATCTTCTCATGAGCTTCCTCTGCCAACTCTTTAGAGACAGCCTCAACTTTGATCTTAAAGTGATCCTCTGAGTTTGACATCGCTACATAGGAACCATCAACTTTTAAATGATCATGTAGATCCATAATGTGCTTTTGTATCTTTTCATATCCGTTTGTATTTTTTTCTATCCTTGCAAGCTGATCAAGTAAAGCATCGTTTGGTACATAACCTAACTGCTTTAACATAGCATCTCTTTGTAGTTGCATCTCTAACCTTTTTGTTTAATATAGAACAAATATCATATCAATTTTTTGTAAATATTCAGTATTAATTTATTTGCATATACTATAATTACGTATATTACATAATATATATTTAAAGAGGTTACATGACTGAAGAGATCCTTAAAAAAATAAAACAACTACCACCACTTCCAGAGTCTGCTATGCAGATAGAAGCTGTTTACCAAGATCCAAATTCTAGTTTTAACGATATGGTTAAGATTTTAGAAAAAGATCCTCTTTTAACAGCAGATATTTTAAAAGCAGCAAACTCTCCACTATATGGGTTTTCTCGTGAGATCAATGCTATTAGTCAGGCTGTTGGACTCTTTGGAATGGGTACTGTTCGTGGATTTGCCCTAGCATCTATAATTAAAAAAAGCTTTCCTCTAGACTTGTCTGCTTATGGGATCTCAAATGAGATGTTCTCAGAACTATCAAAAAGGCAACATGCACTTATAACTGCGTGGTGTATGAGAAAAGAGAACAAACTTATGGGGATCCTCTCACCGGCAGCTTTTCTTGTAGAGATCGGCAAGGTGATCATAGCTCAACAGATCATGGCAGAGAAAAAAGAGGTTGAATTTAGAGACGCACTAAAAGAGCTTCAAGACGTTGAAAAGGCTGAAGAGAAGGTGGTAGGTGTCACTACCCCTGAGGTTAGTTCAATGATCTTTAAACTATGGAAATTTGAAGATGGTTTAGTTGATGTGCTCCATAGTTGTATAGATCCACAAAGTGCTAAAGAGGAAGACAAAAAAGCAGCACAGATACTACAAGTTGTACGTACAGCGATCCAGTTAAATGGTGTATCTACAGAGGCTAGCATAGCACAAGCAAAAGAACTGATCGAAAAATACGATCTAGATATGGTGAGCTTTAATACAGCTCTTGAGAGTGCGGTAGCGTAACCATTGAAAGATTTATTAGTTAGACTAACTCATGGCTTAAATGAGTTAGATGTATCAGAAGATGAACTCCAAACAGTACAAAACCTTTTTGAAAAAAACTATGTCACAAAAAAAGGTAAGGTGTATAAGTTTAACTCAAAATACCGTGCTGGAACCATAGAGTTAACACAGGGAAGCAGTGGCTACCTTGCAGTCATAGGCGAACAAACACGTGATCTATTTATAGAAGATCTGCTTAACGCTAGAGATGGTGACCTTGTGATCGCACAAAGGCAACTTGGAAAACGTGGAAAACCTAGTGCTAAGATCGTAGAGATACTTGGTCGAGCCTTGAGCTACTCTGTTGGCTACATTGTAAAAAAAGACTCCATAAAAAGACTTGTTGATCTAAAAACTGACCAACCATCTGGTGTTGAACTAACCCAAGAAGAACTTGATGGCTATAAACAAGGAGATCTCTTTAAGATCAACAACCAAGATGGAACGATCATGGAGTGTTTGGGAAACATAAGCGATCCACTAGTTGATGAAAAAATTGTCCTAGCTCAGTTTAATAAACATGATGAGTTCAATGAAGAGGTTTTAAAGATAGCTAGATCTTTTGAAGAGGTAGATGCACAGTACTACCCTGATAGAAAAGATTTGAGAGATCTAAGCTTTTGCACCATAGATCCAGTAACTGCAAAAGACTTTGATGATGCTATTTATTGGGATGATAAAAACTCAACTCTATATGTTGCCATCGCAGATGTAAGTGAGTATGTACAACCTTTTGGAGCACTTGACAATGAGGCTATCTATAGAAGTTTTTCGATCTATCTGCCACATCGCTCTATTCCGATGCTTCCACGACAACTTAGTGAGACCCTTTGTTCATTGCAACCACACGTTGATAGACTCTCATATGTTTTTGAGATCCAACTAGACCTAGATAGTTTGGATGTTGTAAAGTCAGATGTCTATGAAGCGATCATCCACTCAGACAGACGTTTTAACTACGAAGAGGTAGACAGCTTCTTCGAAGAAAAACTTGAAGCTAAAAACGATAAAGAAAAAGAGATCTTCAAGTGGCTTTTAAAGCTCCGCATAGTTACAGATGCACTTAAAAAAGAGCGTTTAAAATATGGCTATGATTTTAGGTCAACTGAGATTGAGATGCAGATCGATGAAAAAGGTGCAATAGTATCAACGACACATGCAGATGAAACACCATCCCACGCACTAATAGAGGACTGTATGCTCTTAGCGAACAAAGAAGCTGCTTCTATGTTTGATCGCGGAATCTTTCGTATACATGAGAGTCCAAGCCAGTCAAAACTGCAAAAACTCTACCAAGAGTTAGCTGGTGTTGGGATCTTTGTAGAGGTTAAAGAGGGTACAAAAGAGACCATAGAGGGGATACGCGATCAAGCTAGAATGATGGATCTTGAAGCTGAAGTTGACACTTTGATCATACGATCACAGATGCAGGCAAAGTACTCTCCACTAAATGTTGGTCACTTCGGACTTGGATTTGATGCGTACACTCACTTTACTTCACCGATCAGAAGATACTCAGACCTGATCGTACACAGACTCTTAAAAGCGATCAAACGTGGAGATACAGAAGAGGGATCTTATGTTCTTAGAAACATAGAGTCTTTAGCTGTCACAATTAGCCAAAAAGAGCGTGAGGCTAGTACTATAGAGATTGACTTTATGGATAGAAAATATGCAAGATGGGCAAATGAGCGAATAGGTGAAGTTTACAAAGCTCGCATTAGTGGGACTGATCCGGAGCTAAAAGCAGATCTACACGATGAGATTATTGGTGCGAAGCTATATATATCAACCCATGAAAACATACCACTTTTTAGTGATGTTAAAGTTAAGATCGACAAAGTTGACATAGCAAAAGCAAAGATCTATGTAAGCATTGTGAGTGAAGATGTATAAAGCTGAGTTTGAAAAACATATACAAAACAACTCTTTATCTAACAACTTCATTCTCTTTGGAGAGAGTGAGTTTTTAATAGATCACTACACAAGGATCCTCTCAAACATTGAGGGGTCTTCTACTTTAAAGTACTACCATGATGAGTATGATTACAGCTCAGCAAAAGCACATCTCTCACAAGCCTCACTCTTTGGAGACAGAAATGTTTTGATCATAAAGAGTGATAAAAAAGTACCAAAAAAAGAGCTTGAGACTTTTATAGAGTATTGTGAAAAAAACACTCAAAATATTTTTATATACGCTTATACAGGTGAAGATCACACAGCATATACAAAAGCATTTAGTAAAAAAAATACAATGTGTGTTAGGTTTTTTCATCCAAAACAGGGTGAAGCTATAAGTATAATCTCTCAAATAGCAAGGTCAAAAAATATAGAGATCGATAACTACTCGATCTCACACCTACTAAATCTACACAACTCAAATATATCTTTAGCAGCAAATGAGCTTGAGAAATTCTCTGTGTTTGATAGGGCTATAACTACAAAAGATATAGATTCGCTAGTTTATGGACTAGGTGAGATAAATATAGATGAGTTGATAAAAAAACTTATAAATAAAAAAGAGTTTAAAGATGATGTTAAAAACATGGTTGAACATGGGATAGATGAGATAAGAATAGTTACTCAGATAACAGCGTTTATAAATCAGTTATATATGTTTAACATCTATATCCGTGTAAATGGAGCTCCTAATGCACTTGATATTTTAGGCTACAACGCTCCAAGTTTTGTAGTAAAAGAAAAAGCAGAGTTATCTCTAAGGTTTAAACCACAAACATACTACAAGCTACACCAACTTTTACTAGACTCAGAACTAAAGATGAAAAGCGATAAAGGTGTTGATAAAATCTCTATTTTATTCTCTACGCTAATAAGATTTCAAACTTTACTGTAAAAACTCCTCAAAAACTTCATCCCCTACTTAATTGGGAATCTTGTCTCAAACACTAGATCCTATGGTCAAGCCAGAGGATGACGTGACTAGGCGAAGAAATATTAATATCAGAAGTTGAATTTTTGCTAATGTGCTCTTTATTATGATGTTTTTGTAAAGGAGGCTACATAAAGTAGCTGACTGCACAAATCATCATAAGATGAAGTGCAGTAGCTAAAATTTTAGTTTTTATCTTGGTCTACTATTTTGTTTGCTGATATCCACGGCATCATCTCACGCAGTTTCTTACCAGTTTTAGTGATCAATAACTCTTGGTCATTGTTACGCTCAGCATTCATACGAGGATAACCTGCTTGCCCCTCTAGAATGAAGTCTTTTGCAAATCTACCATCTTGGATCTCAGTCAGTATCTCTTTCATAGCAGCTTTACTCTCTGCATTGATAACACGTTTACCAGAAACATAGTCACCATACTCAGCAGTGTTAGAGATTGAGTATCTCATATCTGCTATACCACCCTCAAACATCAAGTCAACGATTAGTTTAAGTTCGTGTAAACACTCAAAGTATGCAAGTTCTGGAGCATAACCAGCTTCAGTTAGTGTCTCAAAACCAGCTTGAACAAGAGCAGCTGTACCACCACAAAGAACAGCTTGCTCACCAAATAGGTCAGTTTCAGTCTCATCTTTGAAAGTAGTCTCAATGATAGCAGTACGACCACCACCAATAGCTGATGCATAAGAAAGTGCCAACTCTTTAGTAGTACCTGATGGGTTTTGACCAATAGCGATCAAATCTGGAATACCACCACCACGAACAAACTCACTTCTTACAGTGTGTCCTGGAGCTTTTGGAGCGATCATAGTAACGTTGATGTCAGCTCTTGGTATGATACGACCGTAGTGGATGTTAAACCCGTGACCAAAAGCGATCGTAGCACCCTCTTTTAGGTTTGGCTCGATCTCGTTTTTGTAGATCTCAGCTTGGTTTTCATCTGGTAAAAGGATCATAACAACATCAGCTGCAGCAGAAGCCTCAGCAACAGTTAAAACTTCAAAGTTTTTAGCTTCAGCTTTAGCCCAAGATGAACCACCTTTTCTTAATCCAATACATACTTCAACACCTGAATCTCTTAAGTTTTCAGCGTGAGCGTGTCCTTGAGAACCAAAACCGATCATTGCAACTTTTTTGCTTTTGATCAGGTCTAAGCTAGTATCTTTGTCATAGTAAACATTTAATGCCATTTTTGTATATCCTTAATTTTATTTCGTAATGAGTGCATTTTGCATGGGCAACATTAAGTTATGCTTAGTTTGCCCAGAAATTTTGCGGTATTATACTCAAAATAAGCAAAAAGTTTTATAATACCGTTAAAATCAATTCCAAATTTTAAGGAAGAACATGAAAAAATTTAATCTTTTTAATGAAATAGTAGCAGTAAACAAAGTCGATCTTTTAAACGCTGTAAACTCAAACAAAGAGTTTGCCATAAGTATTGATGGTAAGATCATATATGATGGGTTTGACAAAACTGCTGTAATCTTTAAGGGAAAAGTAGATAAAAAAACTCAAAACTCTCTTAACCCAAGTACTTCCAAACCTTTTACTGAGATCCTAGGAAAAAACTACCAGATAGTTGAAGATGGTGATAGAGCACTTATAAAAGCTTTTTCAAACTGGCAAAACATTATAGATTTTAACACAGGTACTGCTTCTTATGATGACACTACAGCTGATGGTGTAGCTGAGTTTTCAAACAAAGATCTTGAAGAGATCGGCTGGCATGCTACTGAGTTTAACATAAAGTACCGCACACTTGTAGAGGTTTTAGAGGAGAGATGTGATGGTGTTTTACTCTGTATAGAGCAAGAGGAGCCTTACCAGTTTAGTGGGCTTGGGTTTTTAGCTGATAATGAACATGCAAAAGAGGTTCTATACGCTTACTGCAAAGAAGAAGCAAAAAAACTTATGGCAGAGGATGAGCACTTTGCAAAAGAAAACCTTGAAGATGATGAGCTAGAAGCTGCTGAATTTTTTGGACTCTAATGGTAGATATAAAGATAGAACATAAGTTTCGTGGCAAGATAGAACTGCCGCAAAACAGATACGCAAAAGATGTGTTTTTTAGGGTAAAACAAGCATATGCCAACCATGAAAAGATGGGTGTGCATCTAGTTTTTTCAAAAACTAAACTAAAACAGTTAGACTCTTACCAAAAAGGTGGGGCGGTAGATGAGCTTGAAAACTTAGAGTTTTACATAAAACTAGGTGATATTTTAGGTTTTAAAACGCTAGATGCACAGAAACTAAAAAACTCAATTTTACTAACAAACGACAACGCCCACGCAAACTTCAACATTACAAAGCGACTAAAACTTATAAACAAAAAGACAAAAACTAAAGCTATAAAAAGCTATCTTTTTTGGGATATAGAAAACTTCTCATCGATTTCATCGATCTTT
>JBEPWC010000083.1:0-7632 GCA_041642615.1 Sulfurimonas sp.
GGATTAATCTCTTTTATAGCTTTTAAAAATGCTTCGCCATCACGTATGTATGTACGAAGTCCAACTTTTAGCCAGACATTATGATCTTTGATCTTGCGGATTAGTTCGAGGTTTTGCTCTTTTGTAGGTAGGTCAAGTGCTACACATAGTTCCATAATTAAATCTTTATAGTAAATTATGAAATTATACCATTATAAAGTTTATCTCTAGTTAAGGGAGAGAAGCCTAAAAGTACTATTAGTATCATTTTGTCTAGTTTTATAACTCAGAAGAAAATCCCCTTTTTTACTCCCATCAGCAAAACTACTTTTGTAAAGATAAGGGATCTGTGTAATAAATCTTGTTTTATCTCTTGCATCTTCATTTTTATAGTTTTCATATTCTATCCTATAAATAGCACTATAGATTTGTGCACGTCCTGTTCCATGATAACAATGGATAAGGATCGGATAAATTCACTATCAAAAACTTTATAGAACTTTTGCAGAGTTTGAGCTGTTGGAACCTGTCTTGATGGGATACTTACATGTTTAACTGAGCCACTCATTTCTTGATTGTATTTATCTATTGCAAACTCTTGAGCAATTATGTGTTTATGTTGTGCTGGGTTGAGCCTATCTTGCACACCAGGATCTAAAAGGTTTACAACTGTTTTAATTTGATACTTTTGAAGATAGTATTCTATATGTTCAGGATCTATAAGGGCAGATTTGTAAACCTTTTTATCACTTATCGTCTCAAATCTATAATCAAAATGAATGTAGTAAAGTTGTAAACAACCAAAAATAACTGCTAAATAAGTTATAATTTTTAACGATAACTTCAATTGTAAATCCCCTCTAAAAATTTACAAATTATAAAAACATCAGATTACCTATATGTTACTAAAAAGGAACAAATAGGCATCAAAGTAATCCACTAAGACTTTCAAATCTAGTGTATTACTTTTTAGTAGGAGATATTAAAAAACCAGATAGAGGTTATTTGCTATTTACCATCTCTTCAATTTTTGCAACAACTGAAGGATCTTCAAGAGTAGAGATATCTTGAGTGATCTCTTCACCTTTTGCTATTGAGCGTAAAATACGTCTCATGATCTTACCACTTCTGGTTTTAGGAAGACCTGGTGCAAAAACCATATCATCACAAATAGCAATATTACCAATCTCTTTTTTAATGATAGTGTTTATAGTTTTAACCTCTTCAACCTCATCAGCAACACCATCATCAGCTTTTAGAACGATGTATGCAAAGATCCCCTCACCTTTTAACTCATGCGGCTTTCCAACAACTGCAACCTCAGCTACGTTTGCATGTTTTTTGATCGCAGCTTCAACTTCAGCTGTACCCATACGGTGACCACTTACATTGATAACATCATCTGTACGACCAGTGATTGTGATGTAACCATCTTCATCATAGTTTGCTCCATCACCTGTAAAGTAAACTGGCTTACCATCTTTTACAACATCACCAAAGTATGACTTTTTAAATCTCTCTTCATCTCCCCAAACACCACGGATCATAGATGGCCAAGGCTTAGTTATACACATATAACCACTCTCACCCTCACCCACTTTCTCACCAGTTTCAGGATCTAAGATCTCACCCATGATCCCTGGTAGTGGAAGTGTTGCACATCCAGGTTTAATAGGAGTTGCCCCTGGAAGTGGTGAAACGATGTGACCACCAGTCTCAGTTTGCCAGTAAGTGTCTACGATCGCACATTTAGATGATCCTACATCTTCATAGTACCATTTCCATGCCGGTGGATCGATTGGCTCACCAACTGTTCCAAGAACTTTAAGACTAGATATATCGTACTTAGCAGGTTCATTTTCACCAGTTTTATGTAGCACACGGATAGCTGTAGGAGCTGTGTAGAACTGGTTGATCTTATACTCTTCAACCATTTTCCATGGACGTCCAGCATCTGGAAACGTGATCACACCCTCAAACATAACCGTAGTAGCACCCATTGCAAGAGGACCATAAACTATGTAAGTGTGACCCGTGATCCAACCAACATCGGCAGTACACCAGTAAGTATCGTTTTCTTTTACGTCAAACACCCACTCCATAGTCATTTGAGCCCAAAGGATATACCCGGCAGAGTTATGTTGAACACCTTTTGGTTTACCAGTTGATCCAGATGTATATAGTAAGAAAAGTGGATCTTCGGCGTCCATAACTTCGGCTTCACATTTTCCAGACTTATCTTTGATTAGCTCATTATAAGAATAGTCACGTCCAGCTACCCACTCAACATCTTCATTGTTACGCTCAACTACAAGTACTTTTTCAACTGGAGAGTTAGCATCGATCGCAGCATCTACAACAGGTTTTAGCATATATGGCTTAGTTTTTCTAAATGCACCATCAGCAGTGATCACAACCTTAGCTTCTGCATCTTCGATTCTATCTTTTAGAGCCTCTGCACTAAATCCACCAAATACGATCGAGTGAATAGCACCGATTCTTGCACATGCAAGCATCGCATAAGCAGCTTCAGGGATCATCGGCATATAGATAACTACACGATCACCTTTTTTTACACCAAAGTCTTCTTTTAAAAGATTAGCAAACTTGTTTACTTCGTAGTAAAGCTCAAGGTATGTAATGATCTGCTTATCACCACGATCACCCTCAAAAATAATAGCAGCTTTATTTTTACGCTCACTTAGGTGTCTGTCTATACACTGATGAGCAACATTTAGTTTTCCACCATCAAACCATTTAGCAAACGGCATATTTGAATCGTCTAAAACATTGTCAAATGGCTCAAACCAATCGATCTTCTCTTTTGCAAAATGACCCCAATAACCCTCATAATCTTCCATTGCCCAGTCTTGAAGATCTTGATACTCACACATATTTTTTATACGTGCATCTTTTGAAAACTCTCTGTTTGGCTTAAAAACTTGTTTTTTATCTGACATTATTTTTCCTTGTTATAAATTTGGTATTGTTATTTCTCTTTAGACTTTAACTTAAGAAAAATCATTGCAGTCATGATCGCATCATTAACTGCATTGTGGGCACCCATGCTTGGAATACCACAATCTTTTAAAATTGTATCAAACCTCAAATCAATATTTCCTTGAGGGATAAACTCAATCTTTTGATCATAATAGATCTCTGAAACTTCTATCTGTTTATTGGGAAGTTTGATCCCAAGCCAAGGTTTTACATACTTGTTGATCATAGACACATCAAACTCTAAGTAATACCCAACTAGCGGACGTGATCCAATAAATCTTAAAAACTCTGGAATAACTTCGATTATCGTTTTTGCATTAAGCAGATCGATCTCTCTAATCCCATGAATTTTCTTACTTTGACTACTGATGTCACATGAGTTTTGTACAAACATCTCAAATGTTTGTGATGTTAGTATTTTATTATCTTTTATCTTAACAGCACCTATAGAGAGTATCTCATCTCTCTTAGGGTTTAAGCCCGTTGTTTCAGTGTCAAACACTACATATTCGTCACTATTAATTTGTTCAAATAAAAACTTAAAATCATCATCTTTAAGACGTTTTAAATCTCTTTTTTTTGAGTAATTTTCAAGTATTTTTTTAAACATTAAACAACCATGCTAAGATGAAAGTGAAAACTCATAAATTTTTTAAACTTATTGACTATTTTAAAACTGTCTTTTAGTAGATCTCTTTGGTTTTTCTCCAGGTTTGAAGGGTTTATGTAATTTTCATCTTTGTCTACACTTTGCCCTTCTAACCTTATAGCACTTAAAGTATCAAAGCTCTCTATAAGCTCAGTTGCAAAATTTTTATCTATAACACCTTTATTATTCAACTCTTTTATACGCTCTATTGTGTTAGTCTCTCTAACCTCATACTGTAGTGAAAGTGTTCTAACACCGTGAACTAAAGCAAATATACCCCCTTTTTTAATATCTAGTTTGTTGTTGCGATCTTTGTCTGTTACAAACGAGCTAAACATAGAAAGTGGTGTTTCAAAGTTTAGCACCGCTTTTGACATATGAGCTAAAACATCATCACGTGAATGAAAGTTTGAATGTAAAAAACTCATAACATCATCCAAAAGCTCTTTTTTTCCAGCTACAGCCTTAGCATCTAAGATCACACTAAGTGTTTGAAGTTTTTTCTCATCCATGGAGTTAGCCAAAGATTTTATAAGCTCTTTATAACTCTCAACACTTCTTCTATAAAACTCATTTGAGACCATAACTCCACCAGTACATACTGGAAACCCTAATTCTAAAAGGTTAGAGTTTAACTTCATCATAGGTTCTACAAATAACTTCTCATCAACACCATCTTGGATCACTAGAGCATTATCCTGATCAGTTTTAATGATCTGTTCACATCTCCCCTCACTACCTAAAACAACCAAACAACACTTATCTTCTAGCTCTTTTGGAACTGTCATTGTGAAAAGTTTTTTGTATATTTTTATGTTTAGAGTTGAGACAAGCTTAGTGATGTAGCGTGTTTTAACACCTTTTGTCTTTAAAACTTTTACTAAGTTTGCCAGATCATCTTGCAAACTTTTTAGATCATCTATAGATTCAGCTTTGTCAATCTGAACCGCTATTAAATGTGAGTGATTTGCAAAGTATGAGAGAAGGTCTAGTTGCTCTAATACGCCAACAATCTCACCATCATCTGTTACAACAAGTCTTTTGATCTCATTGTGAGTCATTAATAAAAGTGCATTAAACAAAAAGTCTTTTATATCAATAGATATGATCCCTTTTGTAGAGATCTTTGAGATCTTCTCCTCTACACTCAGACCTGCTAGAAGTACTTTTTCTTTTAGATCTGTATCTGTAACTATCTCAAACTCAGCATCTTTTTTAACTAGTATCACTTTTGCTTTTAACTCGTTTTGTTTTTTAAGAGCATTTAGGATCGATTCATCCTGATCAACCAAACAGGCTTTATGCAAGTAGATATCTGTGATCCGTGCCATCAAAAATGGTGTAAGTTCACTTTGAGAATCATGATGTTTTAGGTTTTGATGGCGAGATACAAAATCTGATAGAAAGTAACCCTGTACTCGTTTGTCTTGCATAAGATCTAAAAAGTCATCTTTTTTTATCTCATAACAGATCAGATCCTCTTCAACTACAAAACGTCCCTCTGTTTTTCCATAGATCAAAGCATCTGCATCAAAACTATCCCCAGATGAATAAACGTTGTGGATCTCATCGTCTATATATTCTGTGACTGAACCTTTTATAATTATGTAGAATGCAATAGAGGGTAGATTTTTTGAGATGAGAAGTGTGTCTTTGGTGTAGTAGGCTATATCTATTTTACCCATGAGTGTGTCTATATCTCTCTCTTCTAGGAGATCAAAGGGGTGGATAGACTTTATAAGTTTTCTTTGGTCTAAAATACTCATTAAAAAAATTACTCCAAGTTTAGATCCTCTGGTCAAGCCAGAGGATGACGAGTTGGTCAAGCCAGAGGATGACAATTCCGTCATTCCAGGTTTGACGATTACGTCATTCCCAGCTTGACTGGGAATCTACTTATTAATGCTCGCTAGCACCCTCTGCACCAATACCTGTTTGTGAACGGATGTACTGAGCTTCAAATAACTCAGCCTCATCTTTTGCACTTTGGCTGTTGTCTGTAACAGAGAAGATGTAAGTTGATACAAATGCTACTATTACAGAGAACAATGCTGGATATTTATAAGGGAAAATCGCTTCAGCATTTCCTAAAACATCTACCCATACCGCAGGTCCAAGGATCAAAAGTACAACAGCTGTTGCAAGTCCTAAACTACCACCATAAAGTGCACCACGAGTCGTTAAACCTTTCCAATACATTGAAAGGAATAAGATTGGGAAGTTAGCTGATGCTGCAATAGCAAACGCTAAACCAACAACAAACGCAATATTTTGACTCTCAAAAGCGATCCCTAAAATAATTGCAATGATTCCAAGTCCTATAGTTGCGATTTTTGAAACTTTCATCTCAGTAACAGAATCTACTTGACCTTTTTTAATAACAGATGCATAAAGGTCATGACTAATTGCCGAAGCACCAGCTAGTGTAAGACCTGAAACAACTGCTAATATAGTAGCAAATGCAACTGCTGAGATAAACCCTAAGAAGAAATCTCCACCTACTGCGTGACTTAAGTGAATTGCCGCCATATTGTTTCCACCTAAGATTGGTTCTCCACCACTAACAATTTGTTTTGCAACATCTAAATACTCAGGATTTCCAAGTACCATAACGATAGCACCAAAACCGATAATAAAAGTTAAGATATAGAAGTATCCAATAAAACCAGTAGCATAGAAAACTGATTTTCTAGCCTCTTTTGCATCACTTACCGTAAAAAATCTCATAAGGATATGTGGAAGACCCGCAACACCAAAAATAAGAGCTACTGCAAGTGAGATGGCTGAGATAGGATCACTTACTAAATTACCTGGAGACATAATAGATGTTGTCCCTTTTACATCAACCGCTGCTTGAAAGAGTTCTCCAAAGTTAAAGTTATAGTGTGCCATAACTGCAACTGCCATAAATGTAGCACCAGAAAGAAGCAAGAACGCCTTAATGATCTGAACCCATGTAGTAGCAAGCATACCACCAAATGTTACATAAAGGATCATTAGTACACCAACAATGATAACTGCAAACTCATACTGTAGTCCAAAAAGAAGTTGGATAAGTTTTCCTGAACCAACCATTTGAGCAATAAGATATAAAATAACAGTTGCTATAGAACCAGAAGCTGCTAATATACGGATCGGTTTTTGACGTAATCTATACGAAGCAACATCTGCAAATGTATATTTTCCAAGGTTTCTAAGTGGTTCTGCAATCATAAATAAAATAACAGGCCAACCAACTAAAAATCCTATAGAGTAGATAAGTCCATCATATCCACTCGCAAAAACAAGCCCAGAGATCCCTAAAAAAGAAGCAGCTGACATATAATCACCCGCGATCGCCATACCGTTTTGAAAACCTGTAATTCCACCACCAGCTGTATAGAAATCTTTAGCAGATTTTGTACGCTTAGCAGCCCAATAAGTGATACCTAAAGTACCACCAACAAAAATTATAAACATAATAATAGCTGCCATGTTCAACTCTTGTTTAGCAACCTCTCCCTCTAGTGCTCCAGCACCCATTACAGCTACTGCACCTAGAGTTAAAAATAAAAATATTCTACTATAAATACTATGCATACCTACTCCTCACTAATCGATTTTTTAACAGCGTTGTTTAGATCATCAAACTCACCATTTGCTCTTTTTGTGTAGATACCTGTAAGTATAAACGCAAACAAAATTACACCCATACCTACTGGAATACCTACAGTAGTTACTGAGTCTGGACTAAGTGGTATAGCTAATAAAGATGGCTCAAATGCTATTACAAGTATAAATGCAAAATACACCACCAACATTAGTATCGTTAATTTAACAGCAAAGCCATTTCTAGTTTTCACTAGATTTTGATAGTCTGGATTTGCTTTAATCTTTTCTATTTGTTCCTTATTCATCTTTCTATTTCCTTTAATTTATTTCGTGTCGTTCTAAACTTGACAACTTCGTCATTCCCAACTTGACTGGGAATCTCTAGATCCTCTGGTCAAGCCAGAGGATGACGT
>JBEPWC010000084.1:0-7620 GCA_041642615.1 Sulfurimonas sp.
ATAAGGATCAACATGAAGATATCACTATTAATTAGCATATTTGTAACATATATATATGCAATAGACGCACCGGAAATTTCCAAACGAGTTCTAATAACAAAAACTTCTACTAAATCAAAACTTCCTCTGATAAAAAAAGAACTTGATAAATTAAGAGTAAAAATGTTTGTTCAAACAATTCCATCTGGTCATTATATTTATAGTGAAAAGTTTAATAGCAAAAGGTCAGCTCAATACAATCTAAGAAAAATAAGAACCAGGTTTCCAAATGCTAAGTTAGTTACTATTAACAACACTAAAGACATAGATAATAATGACAACAAAGATAAAAATTCATATATACAAAATAACAGCTCAAATCAAAACAGTTATTTTTTAAGACTTAGTCTTGCAAACTCAAGTGTTGATGGTTCTACAAATGTTGATGAAGCTTCTGGAATGGATAACTCATCTTTAGGTTATGTATTTGAACCTGGATATATCTATAATAAAAACATTTTTTTCACTGCTGCTTATATGGATAATTCAACTGATGATATTAAATATACAAACCTATACGCAAGTGCAAATTATAATTTTAATATTATAAATAACTTTGGAATTTATAGTGGCATTGTTTTAGGATATTCTACATTAGAGTTAACTGGCTACCCACAAAGTACTGCAAGTACAGGTTTACTTTATGGAGCTCAACTTGGTATTAATTATAGCTTACTTGGATATATAAATTTCTTTACTGCATATCAAATGTTTATGGTTGATCATGCTATAAATATGATAGATACTGATTCAAAAATAAAGTTTGATTCTATAGATAACTTTATGATAGGTGTAGGTTATGAGTTTTAATCTATAAGATATTAAACTCATTTGCCATCTCTCTTGTTTGCAATGGTGATGCTTCTAGTTCATCACCATCGTATGAAATTATATAATTCTCATCTAGTTTTGCTTTTGTGTATGTAAGCATGATACGTGCAGATAGTTTTTTATCCTCTAGGCTTGCACTTTTACTCAAAAGTCCGTGAGGTCCTGGGATTCCTACAGTTTTTACGTGATAGTATCTGTCATTTTGAATCTCTTCTAAGTACGGATTTTCATCTTTGTTTCTTCCAACTACAAGTTTTGCACCATCTGGAAGTCTTAGATGGCGACCGTACTTCATAACTGGGATATCTTTTATTTCAAAATCTTTTTCGTGTTCTACAAAGTCAAACATCTTTTTACCAAAGTTTTCATCTGTTAAGAGACAACCACCGCCAGGGGATTCAAAATTTTCAAGACCGATCTCGCGTGCTAATTCCATCTGTCTCTCACGGCTACGACCAACTATATCTTCAAGCTTGTCTCGATCTACCCAGCCTTTTTCTTCTGCTATGGTAGGTTTTAGTCTTTTTGCACTCATAGGACGTAGCAGTAGTCCATCTACATCACCCTCTTCTAAAACCGTTTGAAGTGCGTCTTTGTTTTGGCTCATAGGTCTTTGTCCCATCACCTCGCCACTAATCAAAAAGCTTGCATCCTCCTCTTTCATAACCTTCCTAGCTACTGCAAACATCTTTGCATGGCAATCTACACATGGGTTGAAATTTTTTCCATAGCCGTATTTTGGAGAAAAAAGGACATCTTGAAGGTACTCATCTTCTATATTAACGATCTTTAGTTTTGCACCCACTTGATCACACATACTCTGCATATGATCACGTCTATCTTTCGTACTTCCAAAGCCTGTAGAGACATTTAAAGCAACAACATCTATACCTTGATCTATTATGAGTTTCATCGCTAGAGTGGAGTCTAGTCCCCCTGAAAAAAGTGCTATTGCTTTCATGTCTATCCTAGTTAGTTTTATTTTTGAAATTTTATCATAAATCAGTGTAAGTTTTTTTGTGATCCTCTGACTTAGGTTTCCGTCATCCTCTGGCTTGACTTTCTCGTCATCCTCTGGCTTGACCAGAGGATCTAGGTTAAATTCCCAACAAGAAAGGGAATGACACTACACTTTTTGACTTTAAACAAGGTTAAATCTTACATCCTAAACCTCTTGAAATTAAACTTTAATGAATTAATAGATATTATGTTAAAAAAAAATTATAAGAAGTATAAGTAATGATGAAAATTTTAAATTTACCACTAGTTTTTATGATGGGTGTTTTTTACTTAGGATGTAGCGATCAAGATGATTGTACATCTAAACTTAGTGGTAAGGTTGCAGAGGTCTACACTCCAAAAACTGCAGCAAACACTATGGCTATGTTCTACGACACACTAGAACTCAACGACTTGACACTTGAGTATTTAGAGCAAAATAGAAAAGCATATAGCATCAAAAAAGGTCCAAATAAAATTACAAGTTATACAGAAAATTATGAAGTAGCTTACAACTACAGCATGTCAGACTACAATATCTCTTTTTTAAACTACACAAACACTCTAAACATAGATATTACAACCATTAGCTCCCTTAGTGAAGATGAGAACTCTACTTACAGCTCAAACTCTATGGATGGCAATATGTCTGTTTTAGATACCACCACTTTAGAAGTAACTAAAGTAGAGTATGATATGTACACCAAGACATATAAAAAAGATGAAAACGAGAGTGCTAAATATTATATAAGCAGCGTGTTATCTTACTCCAATAGTTTCAATAAATGTGCAGATGGGATCTATCAGATAGAGACTAAAGATCGACTTACAAAATCACAAAGCGGTACTTTTTCTGATGGTACACTAAATATAAATGGTACTTTGTTTAAGTTTAACGATGGTGGAGTCGCTGATGTTTACTTTGATGATGGAAGTGTAGCTTATGGTGTAATGGCAAAAGAGAGTTTGTGTGAGTAAAATAGTACTTTTTTTACTTGTTCACATAGGTCTCTATGGGTATAATGACTCTTCACTTTTTGAACCATTTCACAAAAAACCTTTTGCTGATCAGATTAAGCTTTACAAGATCCAAAAACTTTTAGAAAAAGATAACAGATCATTAAATGAAGATCTCTATAAAGACTACATAGTAAAAGATGTAAACGTAAACAAACTGCTTAATTCAAAAGAGAAAAAGCTTTTAGAGGACTCTATGTATATGCAAGTTGGTATGATCTCAATCATAGCACTTTTATACGTAGCTCCTGAGTCTGTAAGTAAATGGTCAGATGATCAAAAAGACTTGGCAAATGTAGATAAAAAATGGATTGACAATGTAAAAGCAGGACCAATTGTTGATGAGGATGACTTTGTGATCAACTACATTGGACACCCTGTGTCTGGTGCTGCTTACTACACACTAGCTAGAAATGATGGGTATGGTCCGTTTGGATCGTTTATGTATTCGTTTTTTGTATCCACATTTATTTGGGAGTATGGATATGAATCAATTGCAGAGATCCCATCTGTTCAGGATCTGATCTCAACACCTATTATTGGTTCACTCATGGGTGAGGGGATGTACTACCTTGAAAAAGAGCTAGACAAAAATGGTGGCTTGGTTTTTGGATCACGCACACTTGGAAATGTTTGCTACGCACTTTTAAACCCGCTTGGTAGGCTAAAAGATAGTCTAGACACTGGAGCAAGTGCAACTTTAAGGTATCAAACATACCAAGGACAAAGCATGTTAGCTCATGAAAATATAAACAACCGAGCTACAAGACCATCTCCGTATATCACACAAGGTTATGGTTTAGTTTTAAGAGTGGAGTTTTAGTATGAGACTTTTATTTATTTTGTTTTTAGCCATAAGCTGTGTTGATGCCTCTGAAGATACATTTAGTCTAGAATCTATCAGTTATATGATGGAAAATGATTCACCGGTTGATACTGACTTTAGCTACACTCACGGAGCTAGATTCTCAACCCTCTTTTACAGGCCTAATACAGAAGGGAGTTTGTTAAACATCCCTTTTACAGACTACAAAAATACAAACAATTTTTTATCTGTCGCATATTCAAACCAGATATACACCCCTGCTAAACTAAACAAAATATATCGCATAAGAGATGACAGACCATATGCAGGTTACTCTTACATGGAGTTTGGACTACATCAGACAACAAAAAGCTCACTTAACTCACTAAGTATTGAGATTGGTATGGTTGGTCCTTCAACCGATATGGATATTTTACAAAGAACTATACATGACCTAATAGAGACAAAAAAGGTTTGTGGTTGGGATTATCAACTAGAAGATGAGTATATATTTCAACTAAACTACCTTCGAAAAGATCGTTACAGTTACGATAGTTTATATGGCTATGAAAACGATCTTATCTCCTACTATGGGGCAAATCTTGGAAACAAGTATATAAAAGCTAGCGGTGGAACTTTGTATAGAATAGGAGACAACATAACTGATGATTTTGGTGTAAACTCTATGAATGAAGCAAACCACTCATCGGTACCAATAAAACCAGGTGCTAACAGAACAGACAACAGCTTGTTTTTTAACTTTGGTGCCGGTGTAAACTTGATCGCTAGAGACATCTTTTTAGATGGCGATACATCTATGGGATCACACTATGTAGATAAAAAGAACTTTACAGCGTATGTTATGGCGGGATTTACGTACAGTTACAAACAGTACAAACTAGACTTTTTTCACAATTACTACACAGAGGATTATGATCAGAGGGATTCACATAGAACATACAGGGGGTACAGTTCTGTGGTTTTGAGTTATGGTTTTTAATGGAGTGGGTACTAGATCCTCTGGTCAAGCCAGAGGATGACGAAAAACTCAAGCCAGAGGATGACGAAAAAGCTCAAAACCTGCCATTCCCAACTCCCACGTCCGTCATTCCCAACTTGATTGGGAATCTCACCTCAACTTAGAAATAATCCCCCGAAGTCGTCTGATCTCAAAAGCTTTTTTCTCAAATGGTATATCTTGACGCATGTTTATCTTTTTTAGCTCACGGGTGTAATGGTTTGATAAAAAAGTATTTAACTCGTCTTGGAGTTCCTCTTCGTTTTCTATGGCTTTTATGCTCTGATCTACAGATATTGACATCAGGCTTGGGTCGTCTGTGTTGTTAGAGAGTAGTTGTGAGAACTCATGCTGATGAAACTGTAACAAACTAGGTTCTAACACATCTAAAACCTGTGTTAGCATGTGTGGTTTTTCAAGTAGTGTCTTGATCAGGCTAAGCTCCCACATATCTCTGTGGATTGAGTTATTCACTACATTTGTGATGTTTGTTTGGTTAGTGTTTCTGTTAGCTAACCTAACAAACGATGGGCTGATTGAGAGTCGTGAAGCTAGGTATGTTTTGTACTCTTCTTGAAGTATTGGTGAGAGTGTTTTTAAAAAACTCACACCCTCTTGCATACACAACTCTTTTGCTTTTGGGTCTTTTAGATCGTGTAGTGAAATGATCTCATCTAACACAAACTCTATAAAAGGCTTAGGTGTTCGAAACATCGAAGCCAGATCTTCTATGCGACCCTCTTTTACCATGTCGGCTGGATCTAGTCCAACATCAAAGATCACAACCCCACCTGAGAACCCACTTGCACTTAAAAGTTTAGATGCTTTTAGTGCTGCAGCACGTCCTGCTTTGTCGCCATCGTATGCCATTACAACTTTTGGCTCACCCTTTCTTAAAAGGGGTAGGTGTTCAGGCGTAAGGGCTGTTCCTAAAGTAGCTACAGCGTTTGAAAAACCCGCTTGGTGTAGCATAATCACATCTAAATAACCCTCTGTTATGATGATCTCTTTTGTTTTATGAAGTGATTGTTTTGCGTGGTGGTATGCGTACAAAAGTCGTGACTTGTTAAAAAAAGGGGTCTCAGGTGAGTTTACATACTTTGCTTGATGACCACTTATGGTTCGTCCACCAAAACCAACAATCGAGCCATTTGCAGAGTGGATGGGAAATGTGATCCGCTCTATAAAGCGTGCAAAATAACGCCCGCTATCAAACCCAACTACCCCCATATCTACAGCTTCTTTTAGTGTAAACATCTGTGAAGTTATATAGTTTATGCTTGATTGTGAATCGGGTGCATAGCCTATGCCAAACTTCTCTACACTGCTCTCATAGATCCCCCTCTCATGCAAGTAGCTAAGTGCATCTTGGCGGGATGTTAAAAGGTTTTGGTAGTACCCATTTAGTTTATCCATCACTTGTGAGCGTGGTTTATTGTTTTTTTTGTCTGTGTAGGAGAGTGTAAAGTTGTATGTATCTGCTAGTTTTTCTATAGCTTCTGGATAATTTAACTTTTCGTACTCCATAGTAAACTTGATGCTATCTCCACCAGCCCCACACCCAAAACAGTGGTAGATCTGCTTAGATGGGCTAACTACAAAAGATGCAGTTTTTTCATCGTGAAATGGGCATGGTGCTTTGTAGTTTGCACCTGCTTTTTTTAACTCAACGTACGATCCTACTACATCAACAACATCAAGTTGTGCCTTTAGAGCATCTATGGATTCTTGCGTAATCATAAAATGGATTATACACTTATGCTACTTAATAGATGTTTTTTTATACTTTTAACATCTCTTCAAAAGGTTTCTTCTGTGCTTTTAGCTGCAGATCTATAAGTTCTTGAACAATGCTATTAGAACTTATTGGTTTGTTTAAACCTTTATTTTTAGCTTCTTGTTGCGTTTGTTCATGTAGTTCTTCTAAAAGTTTTTTTCTAAAATTATCAACTAATTTTTCGATCCTCTCCATAGCCTCTGGTGAATCTCCCATCTCTTCTATAAGCTTTTGTCTGTACTCTTCAACCATTTTTTCTATCTTTTCTTGGTTAAATTCAGCCAAAAACTTTACAGCACCTTTCTCACGTAGATCTTTTAAAAAGCTTGCCACCTCATCACTTCTTTTCTCCTCTGGTTCATGAGTAGGATCTTTAGAAAAAGAGCTCTCAAATGCATCCCAAAAAGCACTATAAACCTTTTTTGCTTCCTCTGAAGTATAGGCACCTCCAGTTGGGTTTAACCTACTTTGAACCTGCTCTTTTAGGAAGTTGTAGTCTATTTTGGTTGGGGTGTAAGTTTCGTTATTTAGCCTTGCTTTTACACGTGCTGGATCAAGTGAGAGTGTCATAGCCATAAGTTTGTCTTTATCACCTAAAGAGTTCATAGCACTTATGTAAGCATCACGAACCTCTTTGGGCATATTTATAGGGACTGGTAAAATATTTTTACCCTTACCAACCTCCGCAACACCATCAGCGTTAAAGTCATACTTCTCATAATCGTGCATAAGCAAGTTGTAAGCTCCCTCAGCACTTAGGCTATCTACATCTATTTTATCTACAAGTCCTGTGTACTTTTGCAGAGTTTGAAGCTCACTCTCTGAGAGTTCATTTAAAAACTCTTTTGCGTTTGATAGTTTAATATCTTGATCTTTTGCTTTATCATATATATCTTCAAACTTCTGTGCATATGGTGCTTGGTAGTCTTTTCTACCTTGTGTAGTTTGATAATTTTGCATCGAATTTACATAGCTTTTATAAGCACTACCAGTTTCCATAAAAACTCTTTAATGTAATTAAAATAAATAAGCAAATATTATGTTTTAGTGCTTACCATATTTGAGATGATCCCTTTTTCATCTTTTAGCTCTGCTGCGATCAAACCACAAATTTGTAGAACCACAAAGAACATA
>JBEPWC010000085.1:0-7595 GCA_041642615.1 Sulfurimonas sp.
ATCTACCTCTACATCAAGCTCTTTAGATATTTTTTTTGCGATCAAGTTCGCCAAGGTTTTGTTGTCTTCGATCACCAATATTCTATTCAATTTATAACTCCCTATTTTTTGATTATTGTACTATAAGTTTGTTTAATCACATATTCACATTTTAGCTATTCACATAGATGTGATTATTTAACCATAGTTTATGAAACTTTGAGCTAATATTCATATATTATTTAAAATACAGGTGGTTATGTGAATATTGGTCAAGAGATACTACTGCAATTAAAAGAAGAGATAACAGAGATTGAGTACAATCGCTACATAAAACAACTAGAGTACGACACAAAAAAGTCAACAAGCGATTTAGCAGTGTTTTATGCACCAAATATGCTTGTTTGTAACTGGATCAAAAACAAATATACCTCTAAACTAGAACACCTCTTTGAAGTTAAAACATCAAACAGTGTTAGCGTTAAAATAGCCCTTAAAAACAGTTTTGATAAAAGAAAAGCAAAAAAGAAAGAGGAAAAACAAACAGCAAAGTCACTCTTAAACCCATCACATACCTTTGATAACTTTATGGTTGGGGGATCAAACCAGTTTGCATACTCAGCTGTAAAAAGTGTAAGTGATAAAGCAGGTGAGATCTACAATCCACTCTTTATATATGGTGGGGTTGGTCTTGGAAAAACACACCTTATGCAAGCAGCGGGAAATGTTTTTCTAAATCAGGGTAAAAGTGTTATATACACTACTGTTGAGCAGTTTTTAAACGATTTTATACGCCATGTTAGAAACCAAACAATGGATAGATTTCAAGAAAAATATCGTAAATGTGATGTTCTTTTGATCGATGATATACAGTTTCTCTCAAACAAAGATACGATCCAAGAGGAATTTTTCCATACCTTTGAAGCACTAAGAAATACCGGCAAACAGATCATACTAACAGCAGACAAACACCCAAAAAAAATTGGCGGGCTTGAAAAACGTTTACAAAGTAGATTTGAATGGGGTCTGGTTGCAGATATCCAACCACCTGAGCTTGAGACCAAAATAGCTATTATTGAGAAAAAATCTGAGATTAACAAAGTTAAACTCTCAAAAGAGATCATAAACTACATAGCTACTGTGATCGAGAGTAACGTTCGTGAGATCGAAGGGATCCTCTCAAAACTACACGCTTACTCACAACTGATGCATGTAGATATAACACTTGACTTTACAAAAAATGTACTAAAAGATCAGATGCAAGAAAAAACAGCTAACCTTACACTAGATACTATAACAAAGTTTGTAGCACGAGATCTCAACATAAAACAAAGTGAGATCACCTCAAAAGGTAGATCTAAAAACATAGTGTATGCAAGGCGTATATCTATCTATCTTTGTCGTGAACTTACGCAAAACACAATGCCTCAACTAGCACAATACTTTGGTATGAAAGATCATACTGCAATCTCACATACGATCAAAAAGATAAACTCACTTATTAAAAATGATGAGGATTTTAAAGTAAAAATAGATGAACTTACAAACAAATTAACATCCAATACTTAGTTTAATATAAACCAAATTGTAAAAAAAGTAAAAAAAAGATATAATCTTCGATGTGAACAACTGTGAATAAGCTCTTAATGACTTGTCACATAGCTTTAGTTCACAAATTAGGGGTAAAAATATAGTTTTCACATATTCACATACCCCTACTACTATTACTAAAAATTTATTATATATATAGGGATTTAAACAATGAAGATTCAAATATCAAAGTCTATACTTGAAAATATTCTTATCCATGCTCAACCGTTCTTAGAAAAAAAAGATACATCCCAGATCACTTCACATGTATATATAAATGCATCTAATGGTGTTCTAACTCTAAAAGCTACTGATCATGAAATAGGTTTTTTAGTAAATACTAACAACCTTACTATTGTAGAAGATGGGTCAGCCACTGCTAATGGTAAAAAATTTTTAGATATAGTGAGAATTTTAAAAGACGATATGATCGATCTAGAACTAAAAGGTGATAACCTACACCTGTCTCAATCACACTCTAAATTTAAACTCCCTATATACTCATACAACGAATTTCCAAGCTTTCCATCACATGAGGGTAAAAGTCGCATATCTATAAACTCACACTCTTTAATTGAATCACTAAAAAAAATAACTCCTGCGATCGATAACAATAACCCTAAGTTTGAACTAAATGGTGCACTTATAGATATAAAAGAGAATGAGATAAATTTTGCTTCAACAGATACAAGAAGATTAGCAGTTGTAACGATCCCTAACAATAGTGAAAATGAACTCTCTATAATACTTCCAAAAAAAGCCATAGTTGAGATCCAAAAACTATTTTTTGATGATATTGAGCTTTATTATGATGATACAAACTTGATCATACACTCTAAACAATATACTTTTTTTACAAAACTTATAAATGGAAAATTCCCAGAATATACTAGAATAATTCCTAAAAATGTTGAAAGCACTTTGGTTTTACCAAAGTCATTAATGATCGAATCAATCAAACAGATAACTACAATCTCAACCGATCTTAAGATCACTTTTTTAAACGACACAATTACATTTGAATCATTAAGTGATGACAACATAGAAGCTAAAACAGATATTACACATAACACAGGTTTTAGTGAGTCGTTTTCAATTGCTGTAAATAGCAGATACCTACTTGACTTTTTAAACTCTATAAATTCTACAGAGTTTACTATTGGGTTAAATGAGAGTAACTTACCTTTTGTTTTAAGTGAAAATAACTTTAAAACAATTGTTATGCCTATAGTATTGTAAGTTTAAGACCTTATAAAACTTCTTTTTAGCTTAGATTAGATAGAATATCTTCAATTATGCCAAAAATGGTTATTGGAGATATAAATGGAACAAAACGAAGTTTCTTCACAAAATTACGGCGCTAATAATATCAAGGTCCTAAAAGGTCTTGAAGCTGTTAGAAAACGTCCAGGTATGTATATTGGTGATACCGGACATCGTGGTCTTCATCATCTAGTTTATGAAGTTATAGACAACTCTATAGATGAGGCAATGGCAGGGCATTGTGATACGATCAATGTCAAACTTACAAAAGATGGTAGATGTAGTGTAACCGACAACGGTCGTGGTATCCCTACAGATATGCACCCAACTGAAAATATGTCTGCAGCTACTGTTGTTTTAACAGTTTTACATGCTGGTGGTAAATTTGATAAAGACACATATAAAGTATCAGGTGGACTTCATGGTGTTGGTGTATCTGTTGTAAATGCCCTCTCTTGCGATCTTAACATGACTATCCACAGAAATGGTGAAGTTCATGAACAAAATTTTAGACAGGGTATTCCTCAACAACCTTTAGAGATCACAGGTAAAACTCGCAAGAGTGGAACTACGATATCTTTTGCACCAGATCCTTCAATATTTACAGAGACTATAACATTTGAGTATGAATATCTCTCTCGCCGCTTTAAAGAGTTAGCTTATCTAAACCCTTTTATTACGATCAACTTTGAAGATGAGCGTTCAGGTGTAAAAGAGACTTACCATTTTGAAGGTGGTATAAAACAGTATGTAAGTGACATGAACAAAAAACAAGAGATGGTTCAACCTTATGCATTCTCTGGAAAAATCGAAGATATAGAGTTTGATATAGCTTTGATGTACAACGATGGGTATGAAGAGAAAGTTGCATCTTTTGTAAACAACATCCGTACACCAAACGGTGGTACACACGAAGCTGGATTTCGTGCAGCACTAACACGTGTTATCTCAACTTATAACTCACAAAATGGATCAGCTAAAGAAAAAGATGTAAAGATCTCTGGAGATGATACAGGTGAGGGTCTAATAGCTATAGTCTCAGCTCGTGTACCTGAGCCTCAGTTTGAGGGTCAAACAAAAGGTAAACTTGGAAACACTTATGTTAGACCATTAGTTCAAAAATCTTCATACGAGATCCTATCAAAGTACTTTGAAGAGAACCCTCTTGAAGCAAAAGCTATAGTTCAAAAGTCTCTATCTGCAGCACGTGGACGTGAAGCTGCTAAAAAAGCTCGTGAACTAACACGCCGTAAAGATGTTATGAGTGTGGGGACTCTTCCTGGTAAACTTGCAGATTGTCAAAGCAAAGATGCATCTATTTGTGAACTTTACTTAGTCGAGGGTGACTCAGCGGGTGGTTCAGCTAAAATGGGTCGTGATCGTGTTAATCAGGCTATTTTACCACTTAAGGGTAAGATATTAAATGTTGAAAAAGCAAGACTAGAGAAGATCCTAAAATCAGATGAGATCACAAATATGATCACAGCTATGGGTTGTGGGATCGGCGAAGAGTACAACGAAGAGAAGCTTCGTTACCACAAGATTATAATCATGACCGATGCCGATGTAGATGGTAGTCACATCCAAACTTTACTTTTAACATTCTTTTTTAGATACTATCGTGAAGTTATAGAAAATGGATACCTTTACCTAGCTCAACCACCACTTTACCTCTACAAAAAAGGTAAAAAAGAGATCTACTTTAAAAACGATCGCACACTAAACGACTTTTTGATCGACAATGGTGTTGACTCACTAGATGTAGAATCGATCGGGCGAAATGACTTAGTAGCTTATTTTAAAATGGTAGATCACTACCGTGGGTCACTTGAAGCCCTAGAGCGTCGTTATGCACTTGTTAAGCTTATTCGCCATTTTATAGAAAACCCAGATATTGTAAGTCTTTCATACGATAAGATGTATGTAGAGATCGAGAAGTTTTTAAATAGCATTGGTAATAATATCTTAACAAAAGTTGTAAATGATGATAGTATTCACCTCTTTGTTCAAACTCAAGGTGGTATGGAAGAGTTGATCATAGATGATGAACTCTTCGGGGCTCCACATTTTAATGAAGCTAGCTATGTTTATAACAAGATAAAAGAGTGGAATGTAAATTTTGAAGAGGATATTTTAGATGTCCTTGAAAATATTATAGATTATGGTAGAAAAGGTGCATATATTCAACGTTATAAAGGTTTAGGTGAGATGAATCCTGATCAGTTGTGGGAAACAACTATGACCCCTGAAAACCGTACACTTCTTCAAGTAACAATAGATGACGCTGAAGTAGCAAGTGATGCATTTACACTATTTATGGGTGATGAAGTTGAACCACGTCGTAACTACATAGAAACACATGCAAAAGACGTTAAACACTTAGACGTTTAGAGAGATGTACCTTCCAGAGATAAAAGAGCGTGAATACCGCTTTAAACTAGCGTTAAGGATGGGACTTCCCATCTTCGCTCTTGTATTCGCCTTAGTTATCCACACATTTATAAGTAACTATGAAAATCTTGATGTTGCTTTTTACATAGAATCTTTGTTAGCACTAATATTTGGTGTTTATTTTATTTTTTATCTTATCTACAGTGGATTTGAGACAAAGATAACAGATGATGTATCAAAGATGTTTACAAGAACATACCTTTACAAACATATAAAAAAAGATCTTTCATCAAACAAAGAGTACTCTTTGTTGCTAATTTCTCTAGATAACTTAAATGATATAAATAATAGATACGGGATCAAAAGTGGTGATAAAGTTTTATATGAAGTAGGGGAGTGGATATGTAAGCATTTAGAAGAAAATAACATAATAAACTTCCCCATAGGGCATGTAAAGGGTGGAGACTTTATAGTTGGACTAAAGGGCAATAGCAGTAATTATTCTACAATAGTTGAACTTATGAATCTAAAAGCTGATGAGCTAAAGATAGACGATATAGAGGTAAAACTACAATTTGCACTAAATGATACATCTTTTTCAAATAACTTAGAGTATATGGTTGAGAATCTTTTTGAGATCAAAGAGTTTAAAAAACATAGAAAAGATAATGAGAAATTTATAAAAGATGATCTTATGCCAAACTATCTTGAACAATATGTGATCAATGCAATAAGACTTAAAAAATTTGTACTTTTAAAGCAAGATATTTATAAAGATGATAAAGTTGTTATGAGTGAATATTTTGTTAAATTAAAAAGACCAGATGGTAAATTTATGTATCAGAAGTCCTATATAAAGATCCTAAATAAACTCAGACTTATGGCTGATTATGACTATATGGTCCTTCAAAAAAGTATAGAAAACTATAAAGAAGATGGAGATATTACTTTAGCACTAAGTATTGCACCAACATCTGTAAGAGATAGAAACTTTTACTTAAAAGTAAAAGAGTTGCTTGAGATCAATCCCCATGTTAAAAATAGAGTTATGTTTATACTAAGTGAAAAGGAGTATTATTCATATACACAAAGGTACTCAGATATACTAAACAACATTAGAAAACTGGGCATTAAAATAACTATAGATAAAGTTGGGTCTTACCAATCAAGCTTTTTGTATCTAAGAGAGTTAGAAATAGATGTTATAAGACTTGATGGTATCTATACAAAAGAGATCAATTCTAAAAACTATCTAAATATAGTTGATGGTTTTAGTAAGATGGTTAAAAGTACTAATACTAGAATATGGATGAAGATGATCGAAGATAAAGAAACATATGAGACTTTAAAAGATAGAAATATTGATTATCTACAGGGAAAATATCTATCTAACTTAGAGACAATTTATGAAAACTAAAAAGGAAAAGATTTGAAGTATGGTGAAAAAGAGATTAGGGATTTTGATATACAAAAGGATCTAGAGATCTGGCCAAATGAGCATAAAAAAGACTATCTGATCAAGATAACGCTTCCAGAGTTTATCTCACTTTGTCCTAGAAGTGGTTACCCAGATTTTGCTACTATATATTTAGAATATACGCCAGATGAATGGGTTGTTGAGCTAAAGGCTATAAAACTTTATATAAACTCGTTTATGAACAGACATATTTCACATGAAGGTGCTGCTAATGAGATATATGACACATTAGACAAAAAGTTAAAGCCTAAATATATAAAGTTAATAGCCGATTATAATCCTAGGGGTAATGTACACACAGTTGTTGAGATAGACAGCGATAAGGTTAGGAAGTAGCTTATAAATTTTAAAAAGGTCTAACAATGGGTTTGTTTAGTTCTATATTAGGAAATATAAAAGACTCAAAGAAAGAGTCAGAAAACGAAAAACTATTAAACAAAATAGAGAAAATGGATCTTGGAGACTTGAGACTTTATGTAAATGGTAAGCTTAGTGAGTATAAAGTTAGCGGATATGGGCTATCTGAGATTGTTAAAAAGCTTATATATATAAATGAGAGTACAAAACATAACTATATCCAAGAAGATGATATGGACTCTAAAAAGAAAAAAGTTTTTGACCTTATACTTTTGATCTTAAAAAGCAAAAAGATAAACCTATATACAGTTGAGCTTATCCAGAAGTTTTTAGAGCTCTATAGTGGTATTATTAAAGAGTATGACAAGCAAAATAAGCAGATCTATGAACAAAAAATAAAAGAGTCTATGAGCATAGCATTGGATAAGATCAACTTTAGATCAGATGAAGTTGATCGTATGCGTACACTTGGTTAGAGGTTGTATTTTTCAAACTTTATGGTTGAGCCTATTGGCATCTGAGAGAGCTTAAAACAATC